>CAYLSS010000018.1:8778-13602 GCA_964385765.1 uncultured Solibacteraceae bacterium | reverse complement strand
CATTGGCGCCGAGGCAATCGAAACGCCACTGATCCAACATGATGAACAGCACGTTCGGCCGCGCGCCGGCCAGCGTTTGGGATGCCGCCGCGCCGGCCGCGCTCGTTTGTGCGAAAGCTCGTCGGGTGATATCAACCATGAGCAAGTACGCTGGACCGGATCGATCTTCGTCCTGAAAGGTTCATGTCACATTGCCGGACCCAGGTTGTAACACCATATCAAAGCCAGGGGAGCCGAGCGCCAGGTGATCCGAGGCGGTACGGAGCGCGGTTAGTCGCGGAGTTCGGCGATCGTGGCGCCGGAACCACCCTCGCCGGGAGATGCAGGGTAGAACTTCGCGACGTGAGGATGGCCGTCGAGCAATTCCGCGATCGTTTTCTTGAGAACACCCATGCCATGACCGTGGATGATGCGGACACGGTCCACCGAGGCCAGTGCGGCGCTATCCAGGAACTTGTCCACTTCGCTGCGGGCCTCCTCGGCCCGGCGCCCGATTACATTGACCTCTCTCGTCGTCGCGTAGGCCTTCGGGCCGGCCTTCATGGTCACGTTTTCCGGGAGCCTGGATACCGTCGTCTGCTCTGAAAGAACCTCGACAATGTCGCCGGGTTCCACTTGGAGCTTGAGAAAACCGGCCTGTACCTCGATGAGCCCATCGCGGAGGATGCGGCTGACACGGGCCGGCTCGCGGACGTCGCGCAGGCGAACCATCGTGCCCTCGACAAGTTCTTCCTTCCCGGCCGTGGGCTCTTCGGAGCCGCCGAGGGCGCGACCCACTTGCTCGCGCAATTCACGCTGCGCGCGGGATACACTACGCCGGGCGCGCTCGGCCGCCTTGCGTCCCTCGGATTGCCGTTCGATGGCCGTGATGGTTTCTCCGGCCCGCGCCTCAAAACTCTGGATGACCTCATGGACACGGCGTTCGAGTTCGGCGAGTTTCTTCGTTTCGCGACGCCGCCATTCCCCGGCGAGATCGCGCTGTCGCTCTTCGAGTTCCTTGCGGCGCTCGACCAACTCCTGTTCCAACCGCCTGGCGTGTTCGAGCTTTTCGTGGAGCTGGTCGAGAAATAGCGCGATGTCTCGCTCGCTGGTCGACATATTGTTCCGCGCCCGCTCGATCAACGCAGGGGAAAGACCCAGGCGGCTCGCGATGTCGAGACCCGCCGATTTCCCAGGTGCGCCAATGCGGAGTTGGTACGTCGGCTCCAGCGTTTCATCGTCAAAACCCATCGAGGCGTTGAGCACGTCCGCGGTAGTCGCGCCGTAGATTTTGAGGGCTAGCAGATGGGTCGATGCCAGGGTGAATGCGCCGGAGCGGCGGAACTCGTCGAGCAATGCAACGCCGAGCGCCCCGCCCTCCTCGGGATCAGTCGCCCGGCCGAGCTCGTCGAGCAGCACGAGCGAGTCAGGTTTCACCTCCTCCAGCATCTCCCGGATGCGCGTGATGTGCGCCGAGAAGGTGCTCAGACTCTGCTCGATCGACTGGTTGTCGCCGATGTCGGCCAGCACCTCCTCGAAGACCGGGAACTCGGCCTCGGCGGCGGTAACCGGAAAACCGGATTGGGCCATGAGCGGCAACAGTCCGGCCGTCTTGAGCGATACGGTTTTTCCTCCGGTATTCGGACCGCTGATGAGCAGAGTGGCGCTGTTTTCGTCGAGCTCGACCGTAATCGGAACAATGGGCTTCCGCTGCTTCTCGAGAACATCCTGGAGCAAGGGATGGCGGGCATCGCGCAAGAAGAACCGCCGTTTGCCGGGCAAGCTGAAGAGCGGAACAACCGCCCCGAACTGTACCGCGAACCGCGCCTTGGCGAAAACGAAATCGAGTTCTCCAATGATCTGTACGCTGACAAGAATATCGTCGAGCGCCGTTCGCAGCCGTCCGGTCATCTCGCGGAGGATGCGAAACTCTTCCCGGAGCGCCTCCTCGGTGAGATGGACGAGATCGTTATTCAACTCGATGGTTTCCAGTGGTTCGAGAAACAGCGTATGCCCGGTTCCGCTGGCTCCGTGGATCACGCCGTCCACGCGCCGCTGCCTGCCCGACACGATAGGAACCACGAACCGGTCATTGCGGATGGTGACGAATTCCTCCTGCAGCACACCCTCTTCGCGATGGACGCGCAAGAATCGTTCGAGCGAGCTCTGGATGCGCCGGTGCTGCCGCTCCACTTCGCGCCGCAGTCGATTGAGCGCGACGCTGGCGTCATCGGCGAGAGTCCCGTCCGGCATCAGCTTGCCGGAGAGTTCGCGCAAAATGGGGCGGAAGTCACCGATGGCAGTGGCGCGGTCGGCGAGGCGGGGATACCGCTCGGATGAGAAAACCAGCGCATCACGAACCTCCAGGGCTTTTTCGAGCAGGCTCGTGACATCCAAGATCTCCTTGCCTTCGAGGACAGAACCTTCGATGCGCAGCTTGCTCACGGCCTCCCGGCAATCCGGAATGCCGGAGAAGCGCACGCGGATCGCCGAGCCCCGGGCGGCCGGTTGAGGCTGATTGAGAGCCCTCTCATGTTCGATGGCCTCGGCGATGTCGGCAAAGGTGGAGATCAGAGTCGGTCGGTCTGTCGTCGGCCGTGACTTGTCAAGCTCGACAGCTCCCAGCGGGCTTGATACGAAGCGGCGCAACAGGGCCTTGAAGGCGGAAAACTCGAGAGTGTCCTCGCTGGTGATTCTCATCAGTGTTCTGATAGCATGCGGAAGGCCTTCTCGATTACTTCCAATGTGCCTTCGGTGAGGTGAATCCCGCTCAACTGCTCGCGCTCGAACCAGGCCGCGCGTCTGGCGTCGTCGGCGGCGCACAAAGTACCGCTATCCGCCTCACACAGATAGTCGAGCAGGACGTAATGGTATTCCGTCCGACCCTCGGCGTCCGGCATGATGCGCTCGAAGACTTCCACCAGGCGGCGCGGCACAACGGCGAGTCCCGTCTCTTCGCGCACCTCCCGGCTCACCGCATCCTCAACCCGCTCGCCGACTTCGAGCACGCCGCCCGGCAACGACCAATAGCCCCGCAGTGGCTCCCGATCCCGCTCAACAAGCAGAACGGCGCTCGCCTTGATGACTATCGCGCCCACACCGAGAATGGGACGCCTCGGATACCGGCGGTTGTCGGGGCTAATACTGCAATGCTCCTTTCACGCCAAGGCGGATCCCATAAACCGACGTTCGGGCGGTGATGTAGAGCGTCGTCAAATCAGCGTCCCCAAAAGTGCAGTTCGTCGCGCGTTCGGGCATCTCGATGGTATGGAGCAGCTTACCGCCCGAGGAATAGACCGGCAAATCACCGGCCGTGACATAGATATTTCCATTTTCGTCCACGGTGATGCCGTCCGGTGGTCCGTCGATGCCGTCGATCAGGACTCGCTCGTTGTGGGCCGAACCGTCTTTGTCGAGGTCATAGGCATACAGCCTCCGTTCGTCGGTGTTCGCCACGTAGAGGATGCGGCCGTCAGGGGAGAGTCCAATTCCGTTGGGACGACCTTTTGGCCTTGCGATGACCTCGGCCTCTCCTTTGCCTGTCAGGTGAAAGACACCGTAGAAGTCGAGTTCCCTGGTATCTTCCCGGCTGCCAAAGGCCGGATCGGTAAAATAGATGTGGCCGTCCTTCCGAACCACGACGTCATTGGTTGCATTCAGGCGCTTGCCGTCCCA
This sequence comes from uncultured Solibacteraceae bacterium, assembly GCA_964385765.1. GTDB lineage: Bacteria > Acidobacteriota > Terriglobia > Bryobacterales > Bryobacteraceae > CAWELS01. Next base: position 9,948 of record CAYLSS010000018.1, on the reverse strand, counting down.
CTGGTCAATGAGCACCGCGATGCGTCCCTTCTTGTCGGTACGGGTCAGGCGCCGGTTGTGGACCTCGCATGTATAGAGGTTCCCCTTGCGATCCAAATAGTTCCCGTTGGCGCCGCCCGAGTCTTCGCGAAACAACGTTTTCTGGGAGCTTTCCTGCCCGGCCACCACCTTCCAGATCTTGGCCTGGGGCACATCGCTGAACAGCAGGTAGCCGTCGTGAGACCACGCGGGACCCTCGGTAAAAGTGTGTCCCATCGAGATCCGGTGGACCTGGTAGTCGCTAAAATTCTGGGCGCTGAGAGGGACCAGCAGAAACACAACCGTCAAGAGCAGACGCATCGGTACCAGTCTAGCTGTCTCGCGAAGCGAAAGGGGACAATCGCGGCTCTCGAAACCTCCGAGTGCTTCTGGCTGGAGTGACCGCTACTCCTCCACCCACTTCAACCGGGCGATACGAATGCCCTGGAGATCGGCTAACAAGGCGGCAATGAAGTACTGCCCCTCATGCAGGATGATTTCCGGGGCTGCAACCGGCAGGTGGCCGATAAAGTACCGGTCGTCGTTGATCCCGAAATCCAGAGGGTCGCGGGATCGGTAGACGCTCGTCTTTGGTTTGCCGAGGTAGCGCTGGGTTCGGAACAGGTAGTGCCAGCCTCGATAGGTCACGACATGAGGGCACTCGGCGCTGTAGAACTCCGTTCCAGCCTGTCCGCCAACGGCTACGGTCGTCGAATCGCTCCAATGCTCCAGGTCCGCAGAGGTTCGCACGTACACCTGACCTTTCCTGTCCGGATGGGCTGTGTAGTAGCAGTGCCAACGATCACCGATTCGCAGCACCATGGCGTCGCGCGCGTTTTCATCCGGTCCTTCCGAGAAGATGCCGGATTCGCCGTTCGCCTGAAGGCGGCGACTGTAGGTTTTGCCGTCAACCGAAGTGGCTCGGCAGATATTGACCCAGTCGCCGTAAAACATTTGATACAGGCCGTCATTACGGATGATATGGGGGGCTTGCAAGCCACCGGGGGTTTCCCCGAAGTTGGGATCGGCCGTCATCGCGATCCCCTTCGAGATCCAGTCGGGATCGGTCAGACGCTCGCCTTCCCAGCGGTGAAAGAGCCGTGTTCGGCCCGGAATCGAAGTCTTACGGATGCAGGACCAGAGCTGCCAACT
>CAYLSS010000018.1:0-8768 GCA_964385765.1 uncultured Solibacteraceae bacterium | reverse complement strand
CCGAAGTCCACCGGCTGCTGCTCCGGAGTATTGTACGGGGTAACGTCGGGGTTGCCGGCCACGGTCCACCAGTCGCCGTCGATGGCGGGGCGGTACATGCCATCCTCGGCCGACAGGAGGACCGTGACGAAGAAGACCAGAATCCATGAACGCTTCATCGCGTTCATTAAACCACTGATCTTCAGGCCTTGTCGGTAGCCGCTTCCTCCGTTTCTTTCTCTTTGCCCTTGCCGCCCTTCAGCTTCTGGCGCTGCTCCCGAAGGATGGCCTTACGGCTGAGACGGATCTTATTGCCCTCCATCGCCAAGACCTTGACCAGGATCTGGTCGCCTTCATTGAGCTCATCGCGAACGTTGCGGACCCGGTTCTCGGAGATCTCGCTGATGTGCAGCAGGCCATCGGTGCCTGGGAACAATTCGACAAATGCGCCGAAATCGACGATGCGGACCACCTTGCCTAGATACGTCTTCCCAACTTCGGCCACGGCGCAGACATCGGTGATCATCTGCAAAGCCCGCTTGGCGGATTCGCCGTCAGTGGCGTAAATGTTAACCGACCCGTCGTCGCTGACATCGATCTTGACCCCGGTTTCATCGGTAATCGAGCGGATCATCTTGCCGCCCGGACCAATGAGGTCCCGAATCTTGTCCGTCGGAATCGTGGTGGAGAAGATGCGCGGGGCATACTGGGAAAGCTCGCCGCGCGGCTCGGAAATCACGTCTTCCATGCTGTCGAGCAGGAAGAGGCGCGCTTCGCGAGCCTGGTCGAGCGCTTCTTTCATGATCGCCGGACTTACGTTCGGCACCTTGATATCCATCTGCAAAGCGGTGATGCCTTTGCGCGTACCGGCGACTTTAAAGTCCATATCGCCGTAGTGGTCCTCGGCGCCGGCGATATCCGTAAGGATTGCGTAATCGTTGCCTTCGAGCACCAATCCCATGGCGATGCCGGCTACCGGAGCCGAAATCGGAACACCAGCGTCCATCAGCGCGAGAGTTGCCCCACAAACGCTGGCTTGAGAACTCGAGCCGTTGGACTCCATGATGTCGCTGACAACGCGCATGGTATAGGGGAACTCTTTTTCGTCGGGAATCACCGCCGACAGTGACCGTTCCGCCAACGCGCCGTGACCAATTTCCCGGCGACCGGCGCCGCGCAGGAAAGAAACCTCTCCCACGCTGAACGGCGGAAAGTTGTAGTGAAGCATGAAGCGCTTCGACGTTTCGGTGGGATCGAGAAGCTCGATGCGCTGCTCGTCCTCTTTCGTCCCGAGCGTGGCGGTGACAAGCGCCTGCGTCTCGCCGCGAGTGAACAATGCCGAACCGTGGGTACGGGGCAGCACGCCTACCTCGATGGACAGGTCTCGAACGGCGTCAAACGCGCGACCGTCCGGACGCCTGCGCTCCTTGAGCATCTGATCACGGAAGATCCGTTCCTTCAGCCGATTGAAGACAGCGCCGGCCTCGGCCTGTTTTGCCTCGTCATCGGCGTAGCCTTCAACAATCTTCTTCTTTAGTTCGTCTACCCGTTTGTAGCTCTCGAGCTTCTCGTATTTCTCGGTGTTGAGTGCGTCCGCCAGTTCCTCGCGGCATTTCTTCTCGATCTCGTCATAGAGTTCCTGGTTGACTGGCGGCGCGGTGAATTCCTTCTTCTTCTTGCCGGCCAGCTTCACCAGTTCCTCGATGCCGTCGATGATGGTCTTGCAACAGCGGTGACCATAGTCGATGGCGCGGACCACCGCGTCCTCCTTGGCTTGGTCTCCGCCTGCTTCCACCATGACGATGCCGTTCCTCGTGCCCGCGACCGTGATGTTGAGATCGGAGTTCTTGGCCTCCTCGTAGGTCGGATTCGCGACCATCTCATTCTGCAGCGAACAGACGGTTACGCCGGCCAGGATCTCATAAAACGGAATGTCGGAGATCGCCAGCGCAGCCGCCGCCCCGACAATCGCCAAGGGGGCCGGATCGCGATCCGGCTCGGCCGACAGCACGAATGCAATAATCTGGGTTTCACACTGGAACCCCTCAGGGAATAGAGGCCGGATCGGCCGGTCCAGCAACCGGCAGGTGAGAATCTCTTTTTCCGACGGGCGCCCCTCGCGCTTGATGAAGCCGCCGGGAAAGCGCCCGGCCGCGTATGTGTACTCACGGTAGTCGACCGTCAGTGGAAAGAAACTGGTTCCCGGTTTGGGCTCATCCATGGCGCAGGCGGAAACGAAAACTACGTTGTCGCCCGACCGGACGAGAACCGCCCCATTTGCCTGTTTGGCAATCTTCCCCGTTTCCAGGGTGATCTGCTGACCTTCAAGGTCAATATCAACGGTATGCATGCTTTCTCCCTCCGCGCCCCGCCACCGGCCGAGTTATACCCCGATCCGTCGTTCTGCGGTTCGACGTGGTGAATTCTGACGATGGAGAGGGAATAAGGCCGACAGAGGAGGCCGCAACGAAACATTCGGGGAGTTCGCTGGGATGGGCTGTGCCGAGCGGGTGTTCGTTTGGGTCTTGTCCAACGCAGTCCGTGTGGCCTAGCTGCGGTCCCGTTGGATCGGAAACCGCACACCAGCACCTCGAGAGTTCGTCTACCGGCGGATGCCGAGGCTCTGAATCAAGTCCTTATAGCGCTGAGGATCACGCCGCTTCAGATAATCCAACAAGCGGCGCCGGCGGGCGACCATACCCAAAAGTCCCCTTCGGGAGTGGTGATCCTTCTTGTGTTCCTTGAAATGCTCGGTCAACTGCTTGATCCGATGGCTGAGAATCGCCACCTGCACCTCGGTCGAGCCGCTATCGGTGTCGTGTCGCTTGTAGTCGGCGATCACCTGTGCCTTGATCTCTGCCTCGAGTGGCATGCGGGAATACGAACTCCTCGTCTTACCTTAGTCTCTATCCTCTTTCGTATCTGTCACAGGATACCACAGATGTGGGCGGGTCGGGTCACAACTGTCTCCCGCCCTTCGTCCCAATTTGTTCAGTATGCATCAGACGCGCGCGGGCGCTAGTGCACCCAGCCAACGCCGCTTTTCACGTGCAGCCGAGCCAACGCGGCTTTCACGGTCCCACGCACAAACTCCGCCTCCGCTCGCCACGGAGGCGTCGCCGGTCAGGCACTGCAATTCTTCAACCAGCCGCGGTAGCCGGCCGAATCGGGAGATGCCCTCGACCGTAACCCATGAGATGTCCCAGTAGCAGAAGTCATTACAGGAAGATTCCATGGATTTACCAGGTACTAGAACTCGTAATCCATGCTAGCCTTAAGAGAATATCGATGCAGGAGGAAAAGAAATGACGCCTGTGGCTCGTGCGAAATCCGCTCCCTCTCGCCAGGAGAGCCATACAACCGACTGTCCGGATCCAACCCAAATCGTTTCTGTTTTGCTGGCCAGCCCGAACAGTGCGGACCATCGATTCTTTCAATCCCTGTTCGACCATTCGAATTGGAAACTCTTTCACTGCTATACTCTGGACGAAACAATAAATTTACTGAGGGAAACTCTCATTCCGGTGGTGGTCGCCGACGAGGGACAGAGGGATTCCTGGAAGAAGATTCTGGATACCACCGAACGGCTTCGTCCATCCCCGAGACTCATCGTCATTCCTCATTGCGTCGACCGGCAACTCTGGGCCGAGGTACTCAATTTGGGTGGCTTCGATCTGTTGCCGCGCCCCTGGGACGGCGGCGAACTGTCCCGCCTCCTCAGCCACGCGTGGCTGGCCTGGAAACGTGAGAAAGAAGCGGGCTGCAGGCAAGCGGCGCGCGTTGCCGGCTCGGCCGCCTGATCGTGCTTCACAAAACACCTCGTTCGCGCGGTTGCTTTAGTAATCGAAAGGGTTGTTTGTTCGGCCTCGCGGAGGGATTGCTGGATCATCGGCGAGCGGTCGGGGTAGGCCAACGAAACGCGCTTCCGGGTAGAATGTGGCCGCGGCGAAGGCAAACATTGTCGCCGAGGGCAAGGGTTCGAGGCGCCTTCCGGCTAGGGGACCGGCAATCGCCTGTCCCAGAACGTTCCAGGTACTTTTGGTCTCCTTGTCAATGATTTCACCGCGTTTCCTCTTGAATCGAAGCAGCTTTCCGTCCAAGTACGGAAAATAGGCCGCGGCCGCGCCGACGGCGCGGGATTCAGTGATCTGCTTTCGGTCCATCGCGCTCTGCAGATCCGAATCGAAAAAGATGACGACACGATCGCCGGCAATCTTATTTTCCCAAACCCCCTGCGCTTGTAAAGCCTCAAACGAGTAGGCCACCTGGTCCTCGTCACGGACCAGCAGCAGAACACGATCGAGCGGTGCAATCCCTGGGGCAACCGCGAGCGCGCCGGGCGTCCTGCTTTGCCGGCCGAATTCATATCCTGAGTAGAGGCTGGTGCCGTAGGGTGCCGAACTCCCGGCCGGACGCGCAAGCACTTCACCTTTCGGAAACGACTCGGCGAAGTCCTTGAATGGAACCGTCCTGCCGGTGATCACCGGTAACCGCTTCCCAGTCAGCGTCCCGACAATCGCTTCGCCCGTGATTTGTTGCCACAATGAATCCGTCTCCCGGTCATACATAATCATGTCGTTGTGGCGGAGGAGACCGGCCACGCCGAACGAGTAAGTCTCCTGACCGACCCGCCGGTCAAAGATCACACCGGAATTACACAGGGGACAGAAACTCACCAGGATGGGACGTCCCCTCACGACATCATTCACCAACTCGTGGAATAGCAGGATTTGGACCGGGTAGGCGCGGGCGATCCCGGATGATTCGTAGGCTAGAACCGGCTCATCGGAGCCGATCCATGAAGCCGCCGCCGTCACGGTCGTGAATGTTGGATGATCGATTGCCGGAATACCGTCCTTCGGCGTGCTTACGTGTAGCTCCGACAGATCGATGGCCGTCCGGCTGAGATCAGTATCCCACTCTCCTTCGGGAAGCTGTGCCGTCAGCGTGACCGCAGCCAGCGTGCCGGCTAGAATCATACGCCGCATTTCACCACCGCTCATACCAGGGTTCGCGGCAAACAAGAGAGAGGTTACGAACCTGCGATATGATGCCCCCACCATGCGGATTCTGTGTTTTCTGCTCCTGACGGCCGCCGGCCTTCTAGCAGGGGACCGGCTGGTGATCGATACTCCCATGGCCCCTCCCTCCTGGGCCCTTCTGGAGCAGCGCCTTCTGGAGGCGAACTCGGTCGCCTGCGAACGCTTCTACGCGAAGTACGTGGATGCCCGCGGTTACCTGCTGCACACCCCGAGGTGGGGAACACTGGACGGTCCGGACGACGCCGTCGAAACCTTCTATAACTGGACTCTGCTCCATGCTCTCGGTGGTCGTGACTCCTTGCTCGACATGTGGAAGCGGGCATACAACGGACACCTTCTGCAGTATTCCGAACTGCGCACCACCAAGACAGACCTCGCCCGAAACGGCGCTTACCTCAATGAGTTCATCACCATGTCGGACTGGTTCCATACCGGGGAAGGCTTACGTGCCTTCTTCCTTCAAGGGCTCTCCGATCCGGAGGATCCGGTTCTCATTAACCGCATGAAGCGGTTCGCGGGCCTCTACATGAACGAGGATCCATCAGCACCGAACTACGATCCCGAGCACCGGATCATCAGAAGTATCTGGAACGGGGCGCTCGGCCCGATGCTGCGGCAGGCCACCATCTACGACTGGGTCGGCGACCCCGTCCCCGGCCGATTCCACCTGCTGCACAACCCGGCGCGAGACACAAAAATGCTGGACCTGATGGAGTGGTACCCGCGCATGCTGGCGCACTGCAACGAATACCTCGACAGCGCCGGCGATAACTTCCTCAATCTCGCGGCAACTCTGCTCCATACCAACGCCTACATGCTGACCGGAGAGGAAAAGTATCGCGATTGGGTGCTCGAATATGTCGGCGCCTGGAAGGAGCGAGCCGAAGCCAATGGCGGGATGATTCCGAGCAATATCGGCCTCGATGGAACGCTCGGAGGTGAACACGACGGTCAATGGTGGAAGGGGACCTACGGCTGGAACTTCACCATCTACGACGGAGAACTCGAACAGATCGCCCATCGAAACTACTTCACGGCCGGAACCTGGCCGGGGTTCTCAAACGCGCTTCTGCTGACGGGCGACCCGGCGTACCTGAATGTGCTGCGAAACCAGATGGACCTCATCTATGAACAGAAACGCATCGAAAACGGTAGAACTCTGGTCCCTCAGATGTATGGCGACCCACGCGGCTACAAGCACGACGGCCCCCCCGAGTGGTATCACTGGACTGACAATCTCCACGCCGACCGGCTCACCGAAATCTACCTCTGGTCAATGCGCCGTCAAGACCTGGATCGGATCCCGAAAGAGGGCTGGCTCGCCTTCCTCGCGGGAGCCGATCCCGACTATCCCGCCAGGGCCCTTGCAGCCGACTTCAGCCACGTAAGGCGGCGCATGCAGGCCATGCGAGAGGATCCGACCACGCCCGGAACCAGGCTGGCCGACTGGCTGCTCCGAATCATGCCCGCGCAGACCGACGCTTTGGCGAACCTCATGCTTGGCGGCTACTTCGCGCGCGGTCGCATCTGGATGCTGCATAGCCGGGTCCGCTACTTCGATCCGGTTCGCCGCCGGGCTGGCGTACCACCCGATGTCGGGGCGCTGGTGGAGAAGCTGTCCGGCGATTCAGTCACACTGGCGCTGGTGAACACTGACCCGGTCGATCCCAGGGAGGTGATCGTCCAGGCCGGAGCCTACGCCGAGCACCAGTTCACCGGCGCGGAGATGGACGGCCAAAGTCGCCCCGCGGCGGGTTCCTGGATCAGGGTGAAGATCGAACCCGGCTGCGGGGCGCGTTTGAAATTGAACATGCGGCGGTACGCCAATCGTCCGACGCTCGCATTTCCTTGGAGCCGCTGAAAGCCGGCATGCGCGCCCCGGGGAGTACCGCCCCCCCCCCGGGCTGCTCGTCCCGAAACCTACTCGTCGAACGGCCACTTCGGAGCGCCGCCAAGATACTTCTGTCGATCGAAAAATGCGCCGTTGCCTTTGATCCGCGGATCGTCGGTGGCTTCCAGATAGCTGGTGAGCCGTTTGGAAAGCTCATCCTTCGTTGCTGCGTACTCGGGATTCTCGGCGACATTGTCTATCTGGTCGGGATCGTTTCTCAGATCGTAGAGTTCCTCGGCCGGCCGCTTGGCGAAAGCAAGGTCGTAATAGCGTTCCACGTCCGGATCCTCGCGGTGCTTCCACAGAAAGGTCTTCGCCGGGCCGTTGTCACAATCGGCCAGCCATGCGTTCTCCAGATAGGCCTGCTCATAGTTGGGTGTGCCCGCCGGCCACCGATCCGGTTCGAAGTTGCGGATGTACAGAAACTCGTCAGTGCGAATCGCGCGCATCGGATAGCCGCCGCTATTGTCACCCTCCTGGCCGGGCACATGCCGCTCTTTGCCAAAGATGATGTGATCTCTCGCTTCCTCCACCCGGCCGGACCCGCCCGAGGCCAGAAGGGGAACAAGCGAACGGCCTGTCATCTCGGCGGGTACCGCGACGCCCGCGGCCTCGAGGAAGGTGGGCGCCAGATCGGTCAACGAAACGAAATCAGTGACCCGCCGGTTTCCAGGCACGCGCGGGGGCCAGCGGATGGCCAACGGGACCCGGGCGCCCGAGTCGTAGACATTGCTCTTGCTACGGGGGAAGGGCATGCCGTGATCGCCGGTCATCACCACGATGGTGTTGTCGAGCTCACCCGCGGCTTCCAGCCTTTCCAGCAATTCGCCGAGTTCACGGTCGAAACGTTGCACCTCCCAGTAGTAGTCGGCGACGTCACTACGAACCTCCTCCGCGTCGGGGTAATGAGCAAACAGATGCACGCGGGAAAGGTCCATGCCGCTGGCGGCGCCGGAACCCGTATCGTAAGGACGATGGGGGTCGCTGGTACCAAACCAGAAACAGAAGGGCTGGCCCTCGGGCCGGGCCTCGAAGTACGCATCGACGCTTTCGTAGCGTTTTCCGGCCGGGTTATCAGGTGAGTCCGGATGCTCGCCCGGACCCCACCCCTTGCGGAAGCTGCCCACATGGTAACCGGCTTCCGCGAGCATCTTCGGGTACTCGGCGAACTTCGATGGCCAAACGCTCCACAGATTGGCGCCCTCTTCGAGACGCCAGAACTGTTGTCCCGTAATGACAGTTCCGCGGCTCGGCGTGCACGACGGCGAGGAGACATAGGCGTGCTCGAACAGGACTCCCTCATCCGCGAGCCGGTCAAACGTAGGCGTTGCAACAACCGCATCGCCGTAAGCCCCAGCATGAGGCCATCCCCAGTCGTCGGCGATGGCCAACACGATATTCGGAGGCTCCCGCTCCGGCGCGCAACCGGCAAACAGCACAAGAACCAATAAAATGAGCAGTTGAAGACAACTGTATCGCGGAGTTCGAAATAGCGAGGGTCGGTTCACGTCTGATATTTTAATTCAAAGCCCAGCGCCGCGGTCAAAAACCCATCTGGTTGCCGGAAGGCCTTCCGGACCCCTCGCCGCTTTCACTACCGGTCGGCCGGCACATCATACCCGTTTTTTCGCTCCCACTCGACATCGCACCCATTGTAGCCGCAAGTAATCATCCTGCCGGATCCGCCTCCCGCGTCCGATGAAAAACGAGCCCAGAATACAGTTTGCCGACCACAGGTGATTCTGATATATTTGGCTTGAGAATTCACGCGGGAGTAATTCAGTGGTAGAATGCCAGCTTTTTGCTGGCTCTTTTGTTTTCAACTGGTTGGATGCCGTGCTGTCTCGTTTGCTGTC
>CAYLSS010000017.1:1549-13764 GCA_964385765.1 uncultured Solibacteraceae bacterium | reverse complement strand
AGTGCCTTGAGGCTCCACAGTAGGGGCCCCGCGGACACCGCCGTCCAGACGGCGCAGTGATGGATCGGGAGATAGCCTTCGATGATATGCATGGCGGTGGCTGAGGTGCTCGAACTACTTATGATAATAATATCCTACTATCATTACTATTCGCAACACTACGCCTACGGTCAGACCGAATCAGCGGCTACTGCCGCTTCGACCTGCGACAGCCGGGACAGATTCCGTAAAGGACGAGTTCGTGGTGGTTGACCTGGAAGCCCGGCTTGGCGAGCTCGTTGATGGCAGGTACGCAGCCTTCGAGTTCGAACACACGGCCGCACTGGTCACATTGAAAGTGGTGGTGGTGATCCTTGCCTGCGGGTTCATACAAGACCGTGCCGCCGGGCATTTCGACTCTTTCCAGCCATCCTTCCCCATACAGCGACTTCAAATTCCGGTACACCGTGGCGATCCCCAAGCCCTCCACCTCCTTTTGGGCGAACTCGAGAACTTCCCGTGGCGAGAGAGGGCGGTTGTTGCGTTCAAAGACAGCTCGAATGGCCGCTTTCTGCCGGGTATTGCGATGGACAACTGCGGACATCCTACTCCTGTGGATTGACGGCCCGGCCTGAGGAATCGCAACCATGATAACCCATCCGCTCACGGTGGCCGACCCCGAAGCCCCTGCCGGCGAATGCCGTTCTGTGGACGACTTCGCCGTGTGCTTCGGGCGCAGCTCAATTGATTCGCGGATTCGAAGTGTTTGCGTGCGCGGCGCCGCCCTTAGGTTGCGGCGTCACCGGCAGATTGACAGAAGTCCTGCCGATTTTGGCCTTTGTTGCGGTTGCCGCCTTCAGCCGGCGACGGCGCAGCATCCAATGCCACAAACCAGTGATAAACGCCACGGGCCAGCCGAGTCCTAGGAAAACATATAGAACCCGCGTGGGTAAACCTCCCCAGATCCCAAAGTGGATCGGGATACACCACTGGACCAGCTTTCGAGCCAGTGTGGCATTACGCGTATCTTCGACGGAGAGCACGGCCCCAGTGTAGGGATCGGCGGCGATCTTAGCGTGATTGCGCGTGCGGTTCCAGTCGTCCCACTCCTTCCGCACGATCAGAGGCGCGCCGGGCGTGCGGGGAAAGCTGACACGGCGAATATTGCCCGTGATAGCTAGGTCGGCGACCTGAAGCAGTTCGTCGATCGACAGCATGCGGGCGCCAACGGGAGCGGTCACCACCGGGACGGTTGGCAATCGCGTACCCGTCAACCCGTAGACGGCTTTGCTGAATGATTCCGGAAAAGCGAACTGTATCGCAGTGAGCGCAAAAAGAAGCGAAAACACGAAAGGGTAGATTCCGACGCTGTTATGCAGGTCATACAGCGTGCGGGACAGGCCGAGGTCGGTGCGCACGGAGAGACGGGCCTTCCAAACCGCCGCGCCGGCTCGTCGCGCCGGCCACCAGAGCCAGATACCTGAAGAGAGCAGTACCAGCGTAAGCAGCGCACCCCATCCGTTCAGCATCCATCCGGTCTGGCCGATGAACAGGTAGAAATGCAGATAACAGAGAAACCCGTATAGAGAGCCGGCTCGCGTCCGCTCACCGAGAATCGCACCCGAGTAAGGGTCGATGAAGACGTCGACTTGTCCAGCACTGTTTGGCCCGAGACGTACGCGGTAGGGACGTCGTGCCTCCACAGGACAGTTGATGTAGGTGTACTTCCCTTTCCATTTCGGATAATGATCTTCAAAGCTCGACAGGATGCGGGATAGCGGAAGCCGCTCTCCCTTGACTTCAACCTTCCACAGGTGGGGATTTAGCCAGCGATCGATCTCCCGCCCAAACACCAGCAGACTCCCCGTAAGACCAAGCATCACCAAGTAAAGACCCAAAATCACACCCAGCCACAGATGCGTTTGATAAAACACATTTCGGACCGTCCAAGACCCCGCTTTCCTTGGTGCCTTCATTGGATCACCACCGATATCGGATCTGCATGGAGAAACGTCGCGGTCTCCCGGCGTTCCCGGCGTTCCGTGAAGAGAAGTCGTCCGAGATGTAAAACGTGTCAGTGAGGTTGGTCCCCGCCAAAATGATCCGGAACTGCTTCAGTTGGATGGTGACAGCCGACGAGAGCAACGTGTATGACGGCAGAATCTGCGGGTTGGCAATGTTGTCCCGCAACGGGCGTTCACCGACGAAGTTGATCGCCGGGGCCCAAGTGAGGTTCGGCAGAATTTGGATAAGCGCCCCGGCGCCGGCAATGTGACGCGGCGACATTCGCAACTGAAATCCGGCGAAGTTCCTTCCCCCTGCCGTGGGGAAGTCCAGGTGCCGGGCGTTGTGATGTGCATAGTGCGCCCACAACATATGCGAACCGATGCGGGTTCGACCTTCCGCTTCAATCCCGTTCACGCGCGTGGTCGCGTTGACGAAAAGGAAATCGTCGGGACTGGTGCGGAAGGAGCGCTGCCCGTCGACCTTCTTCATATCGAAATAACTGGACTGCGCGAACCAGCGTCCGGAACGTACGCGGATCCCGGATTCCAGGCTCCTTGTGACTTCCGGACGCAGCAACTGGGGGACGACCACATTGTTGCGGGTGCTAAGAGAGGGGAACTGCGGCAGAAATCCCTCGACCCAGTTCGCAAACCACACGAGACTCGCGCCGTGGCGGTCGAGTGTGACGAAATCGACGCCCACCCGCGGACTCAGGCGCGAACGGACTTGCGCCGAAACAACCCCAGTATTGGAGCGCCGTAGAGCTTGATCAAAGCGATCCCAGCGGAGTCCGAGAGTGGCGCCGATCCGGCCGTATTCCAAGCGCTCTTGAATATAGGAGCTGACGGTGGACTGATCGAACCACGAATTGACGACTGCCCCACGGATTCCTTTGGGACCGTTCTCCGCCGTCGGACCCGGAACGGGCGTCAGCCAGTCCGGGCCCAAGAAACGGGCGGCGTTCGAGAAACGGGGGTTGCCCTGGTCCTGATCTCCCCGCTCGTAAGCGAATCCACCCACCAGAGTACTGCGTACCTTCTCGCCACTGGTGCGCCAACTCACCATCGAATCGCTGATGACGGTGTCCTGAATGGCGTCGCTTTCAAACCAACTCTTAGTCGATTGCGTGGGCGGCGGCACAATGGTTACGCCTCCGGTGAAGAAACGGTCGTAGCGGTTGAAGTTGGCAGTCTGTGTCAACACCACGTCGCGCCCTAGCGCCACGTCGACACGTCCTGTGATGGAGTTCAGCCGTCCCTCGAACCGGGCGTCTGGAAGCCCGAAGCTGTCTTCGCGCGTCACGCCAAAGGCCGGACGACCGCCGACAAGAGGAATGATGGATCCTCGCGTTGCATCAACGTCGCTCAGGAAGTAGTTGATGCGTACGTCCCATCTGTCGGCTATCGACTGTTGCGCCATTAGCGTAAGCGCACTCTGGTTGCGGCCCACACCGTCCTGAAAACCATCCGAACTCTGGTAGAAACCCGCCCCCGCCACGCGACCGGACCGCCATGGCAAGCTGGCCGACCCCACGGTTTCCAGGGAGCCAAAGCTCGCCAGTCCGAAGCCCAAATCACCACTCGCCCCGCGCTCCGCCGGCGGTACGGTGAAGAACTGGAGGACACCGCCGACGGCGCTTCGTCCGTAGACCGCGGACGCCGGCCCTTTGACAAGTTCCACCTCCTGAATGCTCTGCACAGGAATCATCGTTAAATCGGCGGAGCCGTTCAGTTGCCGAAGCGGGGCTCCGTCAATCAACACAAGGGTGTCACGCGTGTCACGGAGGCCGCGTGTCGAGACGCGGGTGAAGCTATTTGCCTGGGTCCCATGCTGAAGACCAGGAATGCTCCGAAGAGCATCTTCGAGAGTATTGGCGCCGGTCTTCTCTATCTCCTCTCGGGACACCGCCGATACCAGGAAAGGAGTCCGCAGGACAGGCTCTTCAACCTTGCTGACGGTGACAACGTAAGTGGAGACAGGGCTGGGCTGAATGGTGAAATTCAGCACTTCCGGCGTGGGAACAGTGACCGCGCGCTCAGAGACCGCGAAACCTTCCCGGCGCACAAGGACTCGGTATTCACCGTCAGGGACACGTTCAAACTCAAAACGCCCTTCGCCGTCGGTCACGGCTTCGCGGCGGACAGCGCCAACAAGTTCCACCCGGGCCTCGGGAACCACGGCCCCGCTTGTGTCGCTGACCACTCCGTTCATCGTTCCGGCACCAGCAAGTGGCGGGAGAACAGACATAACAAGAAGAATCACGTATCGCATCATGGTGACCTCTGGTGAATACTTACGGCGGCGCCGGTGACTCGGAGGCGCTCTTCGCCCAGGTCCAGGGAAGTCGAATCTGCAACTCCAAAGACTTCGGAACAAGCGCTTCTTTAACCTGCTAACGAGAATGCTATCTCAGTATCACTTAAGAAGTCAAGCAAAAAACACCCCGGCCGGGGACGCCCCCCGCCCCGTCCCACTCGCCTTTCAGGCGGTACACTTGAGGCGTGATGGCGTCGACGCGGACCCCCACCGCCCGGCATTTCTTCAGCCCGCGCGGCTTCCTCTCTCAGTGGCATCCGGCGCACGAGTTCCGGTCCGGCCAACTCGAGATGGCGCAGGCGGTGGAAAGGGCGTTAACCGAGCACCGGCACCTCATTGTGGAAGCCGGTACCGGTACGGGCAAGACGCTTGCCTACCTCGTTCTGGCGATCCTCTCCGGCAAGCGGATCGTCATCTCGACGGGCACCAAGAATCTTCAGGAACAGATCTATTTCAAAGACATACCGTTCCTCCAGCAGTACCTCGATAAACCCCTTCGCGTCTGTTACATGAAGGGACGCAACAACTACGCCTGCCGCCAGAAGATCTATGACGCCGAGCGCGAGCCGGTGCTCGCGGGGCTCGAGGAGGTTGCCGACTTCCAGATTATCCGCGACTGGGAACAAACAACCGAGACGGGCGACCGGGCAGAGATCGCGAAACTTCCCGAGACTTCCAGCGCCTGGGCCAAGCTCGATGCCCGCCGCGAGCGCTGCACCGGGAAAAAATGCGCCCAGTTCGAGCGCTGCTTCATCACCAAGATGTTGCAGCGGGCCCACGAGAGCGACATCGTCATCGTCAACCACCACCTCTTCTTCGCCGATCTCGCGGTAAAAGAGGATGATTTCGGCGGCGTCATCCCGGACTACTATGCAGTGATTTTCGATGAAGCTCACGAAATCGAGGACGTGGCCGGACAGTACTTCGGCTTTTCGGTCTCGAACCACCAGATCACCGACTTGGGCCGCGACGTTCTCGCGCTGGCTCGGCAGAAGAACACCGGCGATGCGGAAATGGACCGCGTACTCATCCAACTTGAGGAGAGCTCGGCGAAATTCTTCTCGCTCTTCGGCGATCGTGAGGGGCGAACCGGCTTCAATCACCAGGACGCCTTTCTCGAGAAGCACGACCGGGAGTACCGCGACCTCCTTACGGCACTCGACCTGGTCAGGCTTCGCCTCCAATTGATGAAAAACGCGCCCGACGAGGCGATCCCCCTGCATGCCCGAGCGGTGGAGCTTGCCGGCCGCATCAAGTTCTTCATGGAGAGCCAGGACCGCACGTTCGTCTACTGGGTAGAGCGTCGCGGCTCCGGGCGCTATCTTCAGACAACCCCGATCGAGGTCGGACAACTGCTCGACGAGCGCCTCTTCGATCGGGTGAACAGCGTTGTGCTGACCTCGGCGACGCTGGCCGTCGCCGGCGGGTTCGACTACGTGGAGAAACGACTCGGGGTGCGCAACGCGCGGACCCTCGTGGTCGAAGGTTCCTTCGAATACGAGCGCCAGACCCTGCTCTACGTCCCGCAGCATCTTCCCGATCCGCGCAACGGTGCATTCTCGAGCGCGGCGGCCGACGAGATCGTGCGCATCCTGCGTCTGAGCCGGGGTCGGGCCTTCGCGCTGTTCACAAGCTACCAGCAGATGCAGAAGGTCCACGATCTGGTGTCTTTCGAGATCGAATATCCAACGCTGCTGCAGGGAACCGCGCCCCGGACCGCGCTGCTCGAGGAGTTTCGGTCGACGCCGAATGCCGTCCTCTTCGCCACCGCGTCGTTCTGGCAGGGCGTCGACGTTCCAGGTGATCAGTTGAGCTGCGTTATTATAGATAAGTTGCCGTTCGCGGTTCCCAGTGACCCGGTGGTCGAGGCCCGGATCCGGACAATCCGCAACGAGGGGGGCAATCCCTTTTATGACTACCAGATTCCGAGGGCCGCGTTGTCGCTGAAGCAAGGCTTCGGCCGCTTGATCCGCAGCCGCTCGGACCGCGGAGTTTTGGTGCTGCTGGATAACCGGATTACTAAGCAGCGCTACGGGCAGGTGTTTTTTGACAGCCTCCCCGATTACTCGTTTACAATGCAATTAGCAGACGTGGAGCGCTTCTTCGATGTTTGAGATATCGGCCGAACAAACATTCGCGGCTGGCCACGCTTTGCGCGGTTATAAAGGTAAGTGTGAGAATGTCCACGGCCATAACTATCGGGTACGGGTCACCGTGACCGGCGAGAAACTCAACTCGATTGGGCTGCTCGTGGATTTTGTCGACATGAAGCGGGTCATGAAGGAAATCATCGAGTACTGGGACCACCGCTTCATCAATGATCTTCCTCCGTTCGACAAAATCAACCCGACCGCCGAAAATATGGCGCGCTGGTTCTGCGACAAGATGCAAAACGAGCTGGAATCGGGTGTTGCCGAGGTGCCGGTCCGAGTAACGTCGGTCACGATTTGGGAAACGGACACCAACATCGCGACTTATCGCCCGGAATAACCGCCCGTTCGCTGTATTGCGTCGCCCCTCCCGCCTTTCGCAAACCACTCCAGCAGAGAATTGCGGGGTGACGAATCCTCCCGCCGCGCTCGCCGGCGATCAGGCCGCCGTTTCAGAGGCGCGGCGCTGGATGATACCTTGAACGATGATGTCGAAGTTCAAGTATCCTGCACGAGCGTCGCGCTGGCTGATCGCCGTCGCGATGCTGGTTGGAGCGGTGCCGCGGGGCCTCGTTGCGGCCGAGCCTCTCATCGAGATCCGCGAAGCGATGACGCCGCCCGAGTGGGCGCTCCTCCAGCGGGAAGTGCTTCGGGCGGGTTCCGACGCAGTGGACCTGTTCTATGAAAAATACTTCGATGAACGGGGCTACCTCCTGCACGTGGCTCGCTGGGGCATCCTCGACGGGACGGACGACGCGATCGAGACCTTCCATAACTGGACCCTGTTTCACGCCCTCGGTGCTGACAACCTGGTCCTGGATCGCTACCGGAAAGGCTTCCACGGACACCTGCGGCAGTACACCGATGTCACCACCGAAACCACCGACATCGCCAGGCATGGCGTCTATCACCGCGAATTCTACCGGCACTGCGACTGGCTGCACATTGGAGAAGGACTGCGCGGCTTCTTCTTCCACGGACTCAGCAATCCCGCCGACGGGCGTTACATCCAGCGAATGCGCCGGTTCGCCGGCCTTTATCTCAACGAGGAACCGGATGCGCCCAACTACGACCCCCGGCATAAGATCATTCGAAGCGTCCTCAACGGCTCCAAGGGGCCGCTCCTGCGCAAGCTGTTTCCGCGGGACTGGATCGGTGATCCGGTGCCAGGAATGTTCCACCTGCTCCACAGTGAAGGCGCTTCCCGGGAGATGCTCGATTTCGAGAAAGAGTATCCTTCGATGCTGGCGCACATCGATGATCCGGTTTATAGCTGGGCGGCGGGAGACAATCCGCTGAATTTGGCGACGACTAACCTGGCCACCAATGCCTACTTGCTCACCGGCGAGAGTAAGTATCGTGACTGGGTGCTCGAATATGTCGGCGCCTGGCGTGAGCGGACCGAAGCGAACGGGGGGATCATCCCCGGCAACATCGGGCTCGACGGGACCATTGGCGGAGCTTACGACGGTAAGTGGTACAAGGGCATTTTCATGTGGGACCGCGAGCGCTACGAGGGCAGTCTCGCGTCGTGGGGCATGTGGCCGGGCTTCGCCAACGCCTTCCTCCTCACCGGAGACACGAGCTGGATCGACACGCTCCGCCGGCAGATCGACATCCTCTATAGCCACGGCAAGGAGATTGACGGTCAATTCATGGCGCCCAATAATCACGGTGAGGACGGTTGGTACCGGCTGCGGGCGTACACCTTCACCAACGAGCTGGCCAAGATCTGGTCGTGGACGATGGACCCCGCCGACCGCGATCGCCTGCCCCAGGAAGGCTGGATCGCTTTCCTCAACGGCGATAATCCGGGCTATCCCGAGGCAGCTCTGCGCGGCGAACTGGACTTCATCCGCGAGCGGGTCCACCGGATGCACGTCGATCCGACAACGCCGGATTCCCGCCTCGCCGACTGGGCCTTGCAGCACAACCCCGTCACCACCCGGGCTCTGGTCCAGCTAGCTTGCGGCGGCCACCGCATTGACCACGGCCTCGACCGTCTGTTCGGCCTTCTCCACGCCCGCCTCCGCTACTTCGATCCCGAAGGCCGCCGCGCCGGCCTGCCGCCCGACGTCGCGGCGCTGGTCACGGCGATGGACGCCGACAGTGTCGCGCTGACCTTGGTGAACGTCAACCAGGTCGAGCCCCGGACGGTCATCCTCCAGGGCGGCGCCTATGGGGAACATCACATCCGCGAGGTGTCCACCGGCGGAACCGGCAGCGAAGTGAATCGCCGCTGGGTCCAGGTCAGACTCGGGCCGGGTGCGGGCGGCCAACTTGCGATCCGCGATGACCGCTATGCCAACCGTCCGACCCTGGCGATGCCCTGGCATGGAGACGCCACGCCGGAGCAGTGGACGGACGGATTGATCCAGTTGAATCGTTGAACAAGATCAACTCCGGACCAGATCAACCGCATCCCGCCGCTCTCCGCCCGAGCTTCATTTCGGTCCGGAGCTATAGAGTTCCGATGGGTTCGAGGGTTCGACTCTTCCTTCTCTTCCTTGAAAAGACTTTCACTAACGCCTCAATTCCATTATTCTGTTGGCGGGGTTTGGTTATGTCGCCGCCTTTTACCAATACGAGCAAATTCGTGCCGGGCCGCCACTGTATGCCGGCGTGGCGGGCTGCTCCATGGCGCCGAAACGAGGCAGCCTTTCCTGATTTATCAATCTCAAGAAGCGAACCCTGAAGGGAGGTAGCTATGCCTGTGAAGCGATTCGAGTTCCGTGTTTCCTACGTTCGCCTTCTCCTTGGTCTTCTCGTCACGATTGTGCCTATCAGTCTCGTCGGGCTTTATGCCATCACCAAGAGCGATCAAGAGCTGCGGAGCACGGTAGGCACCCACTTCAAGATCTTTGCCGAGTCCACCGCCACCGAGGTCTCTCAGTTCATCCATGACCGGGTCATCCACGTCGGCGCCATGGCGCGCGAGCCATCCATTGTTACCGTCGCCGAGGAATCGAACCGAAACTATGACAACATGAGCGAGGAAGCCTTTGTCAATCGGATCCAGCAGATCGAAAAGTCCTGGACTACCCCGGCGGCCGACCCTACCGTCAATCGGATTCTGTCCAACGATGCGTCAAAATGGCTGCGGCGGTATCAGGAACTTGACGCGCGCATCCTCCGGGTTACCGTAACCGACGCCCGCGGAGTCACCGTGGCGGCCACCCATAAGACCCTGGACTACTTCCAGGGGGACGAGGACTTCTGGGAGGGTATCCATGCGCAGGGCCGCGGCGCTGTCAGCCTGACCGATGTCCTCTATGACGATGTCACCAGATCCAGCTACATCGGCGTCGGAGTTCCAATCCTGGAGCCCAATACGAACCGGTTCATCGGCGCCGTCGACGCTCTGATCGACGTGTCGAGCCTGTTCGGCATCGTGACCCGAGCGCATCCGCCGCTCAACCTGAGAACAACCCTCGTCAAGGACGATGGCACGGTCATCTGCGCGCCGGAGATCGATCTGTCGATGAGAATGGAGTCGGCTGAATTCCTCGCCGTCCAGGACGCCCTGCAGACCATCGAGGGGCGCCAGACCGGCTACCTCGTCACCACTGTTCCCGGCCTCGGCCGCCGTCTGATCGGCTTCGCCGACACGGGCCTCAAGGAGGACTACCGCAACCTCGCCTGGATCGTGCTGGTTTCACAGGATGCCGCTTCCGCCTTCGCCTCAATCGAGTTGGTTGGGCGGCTAATCTGGATACTGGCTCTCGTCGGCCTCGCGATGGTCGTCGTGGTTGCGATGTACTTCTCCCTCCACCATCACGAGCCGTTCGAGGATCGCCATCGGTTAAGCGAGCCGGAAGGCGAGCCGCCGGTCACCGAAGAGCACGGCGAAAGGGAGAGCTATCCCTGAAACCGCTTCATGCAGCCTTCGGAGCAGAAATGATAAGTCTTGCCCTCCACGGTCTTCTTGAGCCTGGTTTCCGTGGAGACGTAAATTCCGCACACCGGGTCCTGCACGAGTTCTCCGCCTGAGGGAGTGCGCTTCTGTGGTGTGTCGGGCTGGAACAGCTCGCCGACAGCTCTACCGATCAGACCGATCACCACCCGCAGGACGGTGATCACGATGATCGTGGCGATGATAAAAAGGAGACCGCGTAGCATCGGAAACGACAATACAAAAGACAAAGGGCGCCTTCAGCGGGCGCCCTTAATGTCTCGGTTCGAACTCTGTTCCTACTTCTTAGGTGTTTTCGCTGTATCCGGGTTGGTGTACTCGGTCTCGACGGTCCCTTCCAGCGACTGCAGGGCGCCCTGCGCCGACGGGGCAAATTGACCGTTGGGATCCAACTCCAGGTACTTCTGTAGCGCTGCCGCGGTACCTTCGGGCGGAATGATGGAGCCGTCGTCCCCGACCTGGGCTTTCGATAGAAGGTACATGCCGTACTGGAAGTACGCATTGGCGTAGTTCGGCTGCGTATCGATGGCGCGCTTGAACGCCTGTCCGGCCGCTTCCTGCTGTCCGGTGTTGATCAGCACGGCGCCCAGGTTGTAGAAGTACTGTCCGGCATTCGTCGGGTTCAACTCGGCCGCCTTCTCCAGTTCCCCGGTGGCTTCTTCCATCCGTCCGGCACGCGCCAGGGCAAGCCCGTAGTTGTTGTGGTATGACGCATCCTCGGGCTTCAATTCCAGAACTTTCGCGTAGGACTCGATCCCGCGGGCGAGAGCAGCGTCGCGCTCGGCGCCGGTCACTGTCTGGGCCTTGTTGATGTAGCTCTCGGCCATATGGGCCCAGACCACATGCTGTTCGGGATCCAGCTCGGCGGCCTTCTCGAAATTCTCGATGGCGGAGTCCCATTGCCGGGCTTCCTTGGCGCGCATCGCGACGTTGAAGGCGTCGTTCAACTCCTTGTTTTTCTTCATCGTCTTGGCGCGCTCTTCCATCTGTTTTTCGATCGCCTTCTTCTGTTCGTCCGTCAGCCCTTGCGCCTGTGCGGCGGTCAACTGACCGGCGGCGGCGGCTTGCTGTAGCGCCTGCTGCTTCTTTGCCAGCGCTGCCAGATCAAAGTCGACCTCGACGTTCTCCCCCAGCCGGGTGCGCACACCCGCCACCTGATCCACCACCTGGCCGTCTACCTCGCACTTCACCGTATAGGTGCCTAGCGGCAGGCCGGCGTGAAAGAAGCGGCCCTTCTTGTTCGTCTTTACCTTGTAGTTCCCACTGATGTCTGTTCGCTCGATAAGGACCATGGCGCCTTTCAATGGCTCGCCGTTCTCGCCGATCACCTCGCCCTCAATGGCCGAGGTCTGTGCCAGAGCGCCACTGCCGAACAGGAAAAGAAAAAGAGTTGAGAAGCCGGCGATCAGAGCCAGCTTACGCATTAACGCCGTCATGAAGGGACCTCCAATCTCTATCTACCGTCATTTTCATTATAGGACGAAAGAGGCTTAATTGACTGGTACACCCCGATCCAACATGACGCTTCTCGGTCGCGGCTGCTAAAATAATGCGGGTAGGCTGTGCGCTGCCGTGCCGGCCGTCTGGATTTCTGGAAGTCCGGGAGTTGCCAGGTCGCGCACCCGAAAGTTGCTGGTGGATCCGCTTCGGGGACCCCGATTCGTCGTCTCTACTCTCTGAACAAGGAGTGGCCCTGCTATCTTGGTTCGTTTCGGCGCACCCGCGCCCTGGACACAAAAATCATGCCGTTTGAGATTCGACCGCTGAAGGAGTTCCTGGTCCGGCCGGCCCTGCCCCCGGGCCTTTCGCGAATGTCCACGCTCGCCTACAACGTCATGTGGGGCTGGGAC
>CAYLSS010000017.1:0-1539 GCA_964385765.1 uncultured Solibacteraceae bacterium | reverse complement strand
TCCGCCGCCTCGACCCCAAGATGTGGGACGAAACGGGACACAACCCCATCCGAATGCTCGGCGAAGTGTCGCAGGAGACTTTGGACGGCGCCGCCCGCGATCCCCGGTACCTCGCCATCTACCGCCGCGCCTGCGAGCGCTATGACTCCTACCTCCAGCAAGAGGCCGATCACGGCGACATGCTGGTCGCTTACTTCTCCATGGAATATGGATTGGTGTCCTGCATGCCCATCTATTCCGGTGGCCTCGGCCTTCTCTCAGGCGACCATCTGAAGGCCGCCAGCGACGCCAATATCCCCCTCGTCGCTGTCGGATTGCTCTACCAGAAGGGCTACCTCCACCAGTCGCTCAACCCGGACGGATGGCAGACCGAACGTTATCCGGTCAACGATTTCTACATGTTGCCCATCTCCCCGGTGCTCGACGAAAACGGCAACGAACTGCGCGTGCAGGTCGACTTGCCAACCGGTCGGGCCGAAATCAAAGTCTGGGAGAAAAAAGTCGGCCGGGTGGTGCTCTACCTCCTTGACACCAACATCCCGCAGAACACCATTCCCGAGAATCGCGACATCACTGACCGGCTCTACGGCGGCGACATCCATGCCCGGATGCGGCAGGAGATTGTCCTCGGGATCGGTGGCTTGCGAGCCCTCCGGGCGCTTGGGCTGAACCCAACCGTCTGGCACATGAACGAGGGCCACTCGGCGTTCCTCGCCATCGAGCGCGTCCGCCTGCTCATGCAGGACTACAAGCTGAGTTTCGACGAAGCTGTCTCCGCGGCCAGGGCCAACAACATCTTCACCACTCACACCTCAGTGCCGGCCGGCATCGACCTGTTCGAATCGAACCTCATCCATCAGTATTTCAACGAGTACTGCCGCCAGGCCGGAATTCCGTTCGAACGCTTGCTGGCCCTCGGCCGCGGCAATCACGCCGATCCCCAGGAGAGCTTCAGCATGGCGATTCTCGCCATCGGCTCGTCCGCCTACCGGAACGCCGTCAGCCGCCTCCACCGGCATGTTTCCCAGGAGATGTGGCAGGGCCTGTGGCCCCAATTGCCGGTCTGGGAAGTGCCCATCACCTCGGTGACGAACGGCGTACATCTACAGAGCTGGCTGAATCCCGACGTCGCGAGCCTCTACGACCAGTATTTGCAGCCCGACTGGAGAGAACGCCACCTCGATCCGGCCACCTGGGAACTGATCGACGACATTCCCGATTCCGAGTTCTGGGAAATCCACCGCCGGCGCAAGCGGCAACTCGTGACCTTCGTTCGCGAGCGCGCCAAGCGCGCGGCCATCGAACGAAGGGCCAGCGCGCTCGAGATCAGACGATTGTCGGAAGTGCTTGACCCGGAAGTCTTCACCATTGGCTTCGCCCGGCGGTTCGCCACCTATAAGCGCGCGACTCTGCTCCTACGCAACATCGAGCGGCTGAAGAAGATCCTCACCAATCCGTCCATGCCCGTTCAGATCGTCTTTGCGGGCAAAGCCCACCCCAAAGACCATCCCGGCAAAACGCTCATTCGGGAAATCGTCG
>CAYLSS010000016.1:9406-13769 GCA_964385765.1 uncultured Solibacteraceae bacterium | reverse complement strand
GTCCTCATGGGGATCGACCTGCGCCCGGAAACGCTGAATCGGCTCGCGGCCGGCCTCGGCAGCGACGTGCCGTTCTTCCTGATCGGCGGAACGGCCCTCGGCCTCGGACGGGGTACGGAGGTCTATCCCCTCCCGGAAACGCCCGCCTTGCAGGGCGTACTCGTCAATCCGGCGGTCCAGGTTTCGACTCCGGAAGCCTACGAGGCATTGGGGCGCGAATTGACGGCGGTTTCAGAGTCCTGTAACATAGATTATTTTCAGGCTCTTGTGCGAAGCCTGGACGAAGGGTTTTCCGCGGCAAGTTGGGCGACTTGGGGCGAGAACGACTTTGCAGCGTTCGCCTTCGATCGTCATCCTCAACTGAACTGGATAGCCGGAAGGCTGCGTGAGTGTGGCGCGGAACCAGTGATGCTGAGTGGTAGCGGGGCGACGGTGTTTGGCATCTTCGCCACTCGCGATCGTGCCAATCGAGCCCGTGCAGGTCTTTGCAACTTCGAAACAGAGTCTTTCTACCTGGTGAGCCGAGGACGCTTCCGAAGGAGATGGTGGCGGAGCCTCAGGGGGCACCTGAGCGATGAACAATGGCCGCCCCGAAGCCGGTACGCACGATGACATTCGATCACTTTAAAGTCTTTTCGGGAACTGCGAATCCTGCGCTGGCGCAGGAGATTTGCGACGTATTGGGTTGTGATCTGGGCAACATCCATATCAAGCGTTTCTCCGACGGCGAGATCTATCTGCAGATGCTGGAGAACGTGCGGGGTTCGGATGTCTTCGCCGTGCAGTCTACCTGCACTCCGGTGGACACCCACCTCATGGAATTGCTGCTCATGATCGACGCTCTGAAACGCGCGTCGGCCGACCGGATCACCGCGGTGCTCCCCTACTACGGCTACGCGCGCCAGGATCGGAAAGACCGGCCCCGAGTGCCGATTTCCGCTAAGCTCATTGCGTCGATCCTCGAACGCAGCGGCGCGGACCGGGTGCTCACGCTCGACTTGCACGCGGCGCAGATCCAGGGTTTCTTCGATATTCCGGTCGACCATCTGTTCGCCACCCCGGTGGTGATGGAGCATTTCCGGGGCAGGACCGGCCAGATGACGGTGGTCTCTCCCGATGCCGGCGGCGTGGAACGCGCGCGGGCGCTCGCGAAAAGGCTCCAGGCTCCCCTGGCTATCATCGATAAGCGTCGCGCCGACGTGAACGTGGCCGAGGTGATGCACGTCATCGGCGAAGTCGAGGGCCGGGACTGTCTGATTGTCGATGACTTGATTGATACCGCAGGTACACTCGTGAATTCCGTCAAAGCGCTTCACAGCCACGGCGCGAAGAGCGTGGCGGCCTTTGCGACCCATCCGGTTTTGTCGGGACCCGCCGTGGAACGGATCGCCGATTCGAGGATTGACGAGGTGGTGGTCACGAATTCCATCCCCTTGCGCGACGAGGCCCGCAAGTCGGGCAAATATCATGTGCTCACCGTGGGCCCGTTGCTGGCACAAGCCATCCAGTCGATCCACACGGAGGATTCCGTCAGTAAGCTTTTCGTTTAGCCGCGTGCCGGACCAGAGATAGTTGGGGCAACAGGTGATGCGCGCAGGCAATAGCAGCTAGGCCGCGATCGATCATACGCGGCGGTTATCAGGTTAAGGATCCGGGGGCACTCTTCATCCGAAGTCAGGCGCCCCGGGAGTTGGTGGAGAACATGAGGAAACACATTACGATTGGCGCCGAGCAGCGGTCTGAGCGTGGGAAGAACCACGCGCGCCGGTTGCGCAGTGCAGGTAGGATTCCGGCTGTCATTTATGGGGCGAAGCGCGACGCGGCGCCGGTCTCCGTGGATCCACGCGACATCGACAAGATCCTGTACAGCGACGCCGGCCACAATGCGATTTTCGACGTCTCGGTCGGCGACGGCGACAGCATGCCGGCCATGGTTGTCGACTGGCAGCACGACCCCGTTACGGATGACTTACTACACGTGGATATCGAATGGATCGACCTCGAGACGAAGCTCAAGGTGAAGGTTCCCGTGCACACAACGGGCGAGCCGAAAGGCGTCAAAATACAGGGAGGCGTCTTCGACCTCGTGCATCGCGAGATCGAGGTCGAGTGTCTGCCGGATGATATTCCGGCCTCCTTCACCGTCGATGTTGCCGGACTTGAGATAGGCGACAACATTCGAGCCCGAGATGTGGATCTGGGTGGTAAGGCCACTCTCGTCAGCAGCCCCGAGTTGGTGATCTGCCACGTCATTCAGCCTCGTGGCGCCGAGGTCGCCGCCGGGGCCGAGGAAGAACCGGAAGAACCGGAAGAAGAGGAAAAGGCCTGAGTTTTGTGGCCGTGGACCCGCTCGGACAATGCCGGGGCCCCCGGTGCGACACCTCAATGGCTGGTGGTCGGATTGGGTAATCCCGGCAGACGGTACGCCGATACGCCCCACAATCTGGGCTTCATGGTGGTTGACCGGTTGGGCGAACGCAATGCGATCCGCATCGGCAGAAAGCAGTGCCAGGCGTTGACTGGCGCCGGCCGCTGCAACGATTGCGGCGTCTTGCTGGCGAAGCCGCAGACGTTCATGAATCTGAGTGGGCCGGCCGTCAAATCGTTGCTGGTCAAGCATGACCTGGGCGTTGACCGGTTAGTGGTGGTCTATGACGAGCTTTCGCTTCCATGGACTTCGCTGCGCATCCGGAAGCAGGGGTCGGCAGGCGGCCATAACGGCGTTTCCTCGGTGATCAACGCGCTGGGGACGATGGGATTCGCAAGGGTTCGGTTGGGCATTGGACCCGGCCATCCGGTGTCGGATGGCGCCAAGTTCGTGCTCTCGCCGTTTCGGCGGGCACAGAAGAAAGAGTTGGACGAACTGCTGGACTTCGCGTCTGAAGCAGTGGAGTCCATTGTCACTGAGGGCGTCGAAAAGGCCATGACGACGTTCAATCGTCGCGCCCCCAGCCAAGGTGAAAAAGAATGAGAATTTACGAGGAAATATTCATTCTCGATCCGAAGGCCACTGACGAACAGGTCGACGCTGCGGTCGCCCAGATCGAAGAGGTCGTCAAGGAAGCCGATGGATCGATTGACAAAGTTGACCGGTGGGGTGTCCGCAAGCTCGCCTATCGGGTGGCGAAGCGGGAAGAGGGCTACTATGTGCTCGTGCAGTTCTCGGCCGGATCCAAGGCGGTCCGGGAGATCGAGCGCCGGCTTCGCGTCGATGAATCGGTGCTGAAGCACTTGACGGTGCGTATCGACGAGAAACTGAAGTGGCTGGAGAAGCGGAAGAAGATCCGCGAGAAACGGGAGGCCAAGAAGCCTCAAGCCGGTCCGCCTCCTGCCGCCGCCGCTCCCGGCGCCCCGGCGAAACCGGCCACGCCCGCTCCGGGAACGCCGGCCGAGACGGATGAGTCATAAAGGGTAAAGGAGATATTAGAAAATGGCGGAGTCAAGAGGAAGACCACTGAGCGCGTCTCAGCGGCCGACAGGCGGCGACAAGATGGTCGGCCGTAAGCAGTTCTTTCGCCGCAAGAAGGTATGCCGCTTCTGCGTCGACAAGGTCGATGATATCGACTACAAAAATGTGAAGCTGATCTCGGGATTCGTGTCGGAACGAGGCAAAATCATGCCGCGACGAATCTCCGGCGTGTGTACGCCTCATCAGCGGCGCCTCACCGTGGCGATCAAACGCGCCCGCAATATCGCGCTGCTGCCGTTTTCCGCGCAGGTGTAGCGAGCTTCCCCCGAAATCCGGACGGAAGGCTCAATGGAGTAACCAACATGGAAGTCATTCTCAGGGAAGAGATCGAGAAGCTCGGCGGCCGTGGCGAACTGGTCAGGGTCGCCGACGGCTATGCCCGCAACTACCTGCTGCCGCGGCGCCTGGCCGTGCCCGCCACGGACGCCAACCGCAAGATCGTCGAGCAGGAGCGGGAAGCCCATCTGCGTCGCGAGGCCACCCTCCAGGCCGAAGCCGCGGATCTGGCAAAACTGATGGAGAACGTGACTGTCACCATCGAGCATAAGGCCGGCGACCAGGAACAGCTCTTCGGCTCGGTAACCAGCCGTAACATCGCCGACGCCCTGGCCAAACAGAATTTCACCGTGGACCACCGCAAGATCCAGCTCGCGGAGCCGATCAAGCAGCTCGGAGAGTACAAGGTCGGCGTCAAGCTGCATCGCGATGTCACGGTCGATATCGGTGTCACCGTAGTGCCCGAGGGCGGGACACTCGAGCGGAAACCGGAACCGGAACCGGAGGCGAAGGCTGAATCCGAGCCGGCGCCTCACGCCGCTGTGGAACACCCCGCAGAGGAACCATCCGAAACACAGGTTGAAGAAGAAAAGGCGGAGTAACGCGCCATGGCGTATT
>CAYLSS010000016.1:0-9393 GCA_964385765.1 uncultured Solibacteraceae bacterium | reverse complement strand
GTCGTCACCGGTGCGGCGACCGGGATCGGTGAAGCCATCGCACGTCGATTGGCGGGAGCCGGGGCCCGGGTCGCGATTGCCGATATCGACCTCGAGGGCGCCACCGAAGTGGCCCAATCCATTGCCGCAGAGGATAATGACCGCTCATTTGCCGTCCACCTCGACGTGGCTGACCCGAGTTCGGTCAGCCGCGCCATCGAGGACGTCGTCGCGCGAACCGGGCGAATCGACATCTGGGTCAATAACGCCGGTGTCGCCGGACGAGCGGCTCCTGTCTGGGACCAGACGGACAATGACTGGCGGAGCGTCATGCGCGTGAATCTCGACGGCGTCTTCTTCTGCTGCCGCGCCGTGATTCCGCATATGCGAAAACGTAAGTACGGCCGCATCGTCAATATCGCCTCGATCGCCGGCAAGGAGGGAAACCGTAATATGTGCTCCTACTCGTCCAGCAAGGCGGCCGTGATCGCGTTCACCAAGTCAGTGGCCAAGGAAGTGGTGCAGGAGGGGATCTGCATCAACAGCGTGGCGCCGGCTGTTGTCCGGACCCGCATCCTGGACTCGCTCAGCCCGGAACAGGTCAGCTACATGACGCAGCGAATTCCCATGGGAAGAACAGGGACTCCCGAGGAAATCGCGGCTGTCGTGCATTACCTTTCGAGCCCCGATTGCTCCTTCGTGACCGGCCAATGCCACGACGCGAGCGGCGGCAGGGCCACCTATTAGCCCATGATACCCAGCCCGGACCAGTTCTCCGAAGTGGGCGCTTATGAGTTGCTCGAGGCCGCCGCCCAGGGGTACATTGCATCCGACCGGCGGTGGCTGCAGGCGCTGCTCGACTACCCCGACGCCGCCGGCGCCATCGCGCGTTTCACCGCCGAGCCGCGCGACGAGGACCGCGTCGATCTGCGCGAGAACCTTCTTCTCATCGCGCGCTATCTGAAAAGGCCGGAGCTGATCCCGTTCCTCATCGACGTTGTCCGCGACCATCGGGATTCGCTGCCCGATCTGCTGGTGGAGGTGATCAGCAGCTATCGCGAGGCGATGATCGAGCCCCTGATCGATCTCTATCGCGAACTGGGTCCGGAAGAGGGCTCCGAAATCCCGTTTCTACTGGCCACGCTTGGAGTCCGCGATCCCCGCATCGAAGACATCCTCAACTCGTTTGCCGGCGCGGACTCCGACGAAGCCGCCTTTTGCCGGGAGACTTACAAGGAAGTGTCCTCGGCCAGCCCCGACACCGAGCCTTTTCCCATCTGGGACCACTTCCCCGACGAGGACGATCCGCCATTTGACGCCTTCCCGCCCGCTGACCGGCTCGTTTTCCTCGACGCGGATTCTCCCGGTGTTCGCGCCGCCGCCGCCGCCAGCCTGGTGGAAGAGCCTGAGCTCGATAGCGCGGTCATTGACCGCCTGCGGGAGGCAGCCGCGTCCGATCCCGATCCGTCCGTGCGCGGCTCGTGCTGGCACGCCCTGCTTCGCGCGCTCGATTCCGACAGCCGTCTGCTCGAGGAGATGAAACACCGTTTCTTCTCGCCCGAAACCCCCGCCGGGGAGCTTGGCGGCCTTGCCCTCGCGCTTGCGAGTACCGATGCATCTTCCGAAATCAAACCCCGTCTGGTCGAGCTCTACAACAACAACGAACTCCGTCCTGCCGTCGTTGAAGCGATGGCCCAAACGTTTGACCGTACGTTCGAGCCGTATGTGGTTCGGGCGCTCGACGATCCGGACGTTGAGGTCAAAAGATCGGCGGTTTTGGGCATTGGTCTGCTCCGGTTGGTCGGTCACCTCGGAAGGGTGAAGGGTTTATTCGATGACCCCGACCTTCGTGATGTGGCCGTCGCCGCTTATGCGTCCGCGTTTCCCAGCGACGAAACCCCGGCCCGTATGCGCAGCCTTTTTCGAAAGATCGAAGAGCTCGCTGAAGGGCTCACCCCCGAAGAGGCGGAGCTGGTCGAGATTGCCCTCGACAACCGGCTGGCAATGGCTGGCAAGGGCCCCACCTTTCTCGCCGAGTAGCGCCTCCAGCCTCCGCTATTGCGCCGTCACGTCCGGATAAGGCGCGTGCTCCGGCACTTCGACCGGTTTCTCTTCGATCAGCCTTTGAGATGCTCGACGGCCGCCTTGAGTTGAGTAGCCGTCAACGGCGCCGCCAGCGACCGATGTCCCGGCTAACAGGCAGATCAACGCACAGATAACAGATCTCATTGTCTTGACATGATTGTAGTGCGAGAACATCGACCGCAGCGAGCGGCCACGCGTGAAGAGCTTCGACGCCGGCTCCCGGCGCCTTTACCGGTCCGTTGGGACGGCAACCACGTCCATCGCGAAGCTCGCATCCAGCGACGGCAATCCTTCCAGTTCGACCATCGTGCTTGCCGGCGGATGCGCCTTGTCGAAGAACTCGAAGCGAAGATCCCGTATCTTGTGGCCAATCACACTGGACAGTAGGTAGAAACGGCTGGCGGCGACCTTCACCCTGGAGGGGCCCGCTTCCTCGAGCGACTTGTGCAGGCGCTCGAACGCCAGCCTCACGTCGCTCTCCTGCCTTCCAAAACCGAGTTGCGTCCCGCTGAACATTACCGGACCCGGCGGCAGAATTGCTACCTGAGAGTGCTCCTCGACGGATGGTAGTGTCGCCGGATTCTCGAGCGAGAGCGTCTCTGCCCGAGGCTCCGGCAACCTCGTGATCGCTTCACAAGTCACCGCCGCATGAGTGTAAACACGTCTCAATTGCACATAACTGACCGCCGCTTCCGGGAATGACGACCTCAGCCGGCGTCCCACCTCCCGGCCATCCTCGAGCGAACTGCAGTAGCAGGTGACACGCAGCACATCTCGCAACGGATCCGCTCCCAACTCTCGCGCCGCCGTTTCAATCTGTTCTGCCGATTGCTCCACCAGCGGAGCCACCGTGAGCACCGCTTCGCCGGATACCACCGCTTGCCCCGAAATGAAGGCGAGCCCGCCCGGATGAAGCTCCTTACCTGAATCCGACACAGCTTCGAGTAGGAGGTACGCCTCGGACCGTGCCAGTTCGCCTACCTGAACGACGCTCAGCGCCGGAAGCGCCTTCCGCCAGCGCGTCAGTTCCTCGCTCACCACCGCCTGCACGCGCCTCGTGTCGCCACTCCCGGCGACGAAAGCTCGCAGATGGACCAAAGTACCGCGACGTTCCTGTTTTGCCAGGTATCGCAGAGCGCGCTGAACCTGCTTCGACAGAACGCCGCTGGTCGAAAGCGGGGCGGTCTGGAAGACCAGGCGGCTCGCATCGGCTGCCTGAGCAAACGGCGGACTCTCAATTGATCGGACTTCCCGGAGCTTCCGCAGCTTCTCATTTTCTTCGTCGAGGATGGGCGCCAGGCTTTCATCCTTGCGCTTCTGCGCCGGCGCCTGCACTGCAATCAGGGCGGCGCAAATCAATATCACGATTGTCTGGCCTATTAAGGTAATCTGGCCGAACCGGGGGGAGGTCCGCATATCTACTCTACTGGTTGGTTTCTGCGTCTGGTCGTTGCCGCCCAAACGCATTCTTTGCTGCTGATTGTACCACTCTCGGATTTGCTCGCAATGGACTGGAATGGGTGGTCCAATATGGTAGACTTGAAGTGTAAAGACAATGGTCCTGAAGCCACAGATCAATAGCCAATCATCGGTCCCTCTCTATCGTCAACTGTTTGAATATATAAGAAGTTCGATCGATTCTGGGCAGCTTGAAGCAGGCGATCGCTTGCCGGCGACCAGAGAATTGGCCCGTCGAATTGGACTGAATCGGACTACCATTACCGCCGCATACGAGCTTTTGGAGGCCGAGGGCCTGATCGAAAGCCACGTGGGACGAGGGAGTTTTGTCGCCGCAACCAGGGTTGAAGAGAGAGCTTCACCGGTTCGGTGGCAGGATCTGCTGATCGATGACGAGGCGGCCGGTCCGCCATTTCCGGTCATGGGCGCAACCGCCGATTTGATCAGTTTTGCCACCTCACGACCGTCAAGCGACCTCTTTCCGCTGGACGAGATCCGTCGGACTACCAAGGAAGTGGTCGACCAGCACACGGCCGAGATTCTTCAGTTGGGCTCGCCGTCCGGATACCCCCCATTGCGCGCCTATCTCGCCGAGTTGGCATTGGCCAGCGGTGAATCCGGCCCGTTGGACGACGTGATCGTGACCAGCGGCTGCCAGCAGGCCCTCGACCTGCTGGTGCGCGTGCTCATTGCGCCCGGCGATACGGTGGCCGTGGAGGACCCTTTATACCCGGGTGTCCATCACGTGCTCGCGCGCAGTGGCGCCCGCCTTCTGGGCATCGCGATCGGACCCGACGGGATCGATATCGAGTGGCTGGGTGAGGTTCTTCGTCATGAGCGGCCCAAGCTTCTCATCGTGACGCCTAACTTCCAGAACCCGACCGGCGCGACGCTCACGTTCGAAGCTCGGAAGACGATACTCGAACTCGCGCGCGAGAGTGGAACGGTAATCGCCGAGAACGACATCTACGCCGAGTTGCGCTACGAGGGCGAAGATCTTCCATCTCTGAAGCGCATGGATGACACCGGACGCGTGATTCAGTTGCGCAGTTTCTCGAAGGTGGCGTTTCCCGGCTTGCGCGTGGGCTGGGTGCTCGGTCCGCGGCCGGTGATCGAACGCCTCACGGAGGCCAAGCAATGGTCGGACCTGCATACCGACCATCTCTCGCAGGCCGTGCTCTGCCGCTTCGCCGAGTCCGGGCGGCTCGATGCGCACCGGCATCGTGTCGTAGCCGGCGGCCGGGCGCGCCTGGCCGCGGCGCTCGAGGGCTGTGCAAGATATCTGCCTGGCGGGGCGCGCTACACGCGCCCGCAAGGCGGCATGAATCTGTGGGTGGAATTGCCCGAACCTCTCGATGCCGGCGAGCTCCTGTCGCGAGCCGTTGACCGCGGGGTCGCCTATTTGCCCGGCCGCTACTTTGCGGTAGCCCGGCCACGCAGTGCTGCGCTTCGGCTGAGTTTCGCCGGTTTGCAGCCGGGAAAGATTGAGAAAGGAATCGCCGCCTTGGGCTCTCTTTTCAGGGAGGAACTCGACCGGCGGCGAGTACGGTCACGCCTCGCTCCCGCACCAGCCATGGTTTAACACACCGCTACTAGGCGCCGGAGCGTAAGCGAACCTAGTTCTTGGAGGTTGGAAACATGTTCTTGGATGACGATTTTCGAGTGAAGGCCGGCTTGGCCGAGATGTTGAAGGGCGGCGTCATTATGGATGTGACAAACGCCGAACAGGCGAAGATCGCCGAACAGGCGGGCGCCGCCGCCGTCATGGCGTTGGAACGCGTACCGGCCGACATTCGCAAGGAGGGTGGGGTCGCCCGCATGGCGCCCATCACCAAGATCCGCGAAATCATGGCGTCGGTGAGTATTCCGGTCATGGCCAAGGCGCGCATCGGCCACTTCATGGAAGCGCGGATCCTCGAGGCTCTCCAGGTGGACTATATCGACGAAAGCGAGGTCCTGACCCCCGCCGATGAGGAACACCACATCGAGAAACGGCCCTTCAAGGTGCCGTTCGTCTGCGGCGCGCGCAATCTCGGTGAGGCGCTGCGGCGGATCGCGGAGGGCGCCGCGATGATCCGTACCAAGGGCGAAGCCGGTTCCGGCAACATCGTGGAGGCTGTCCGCCATATCCGGACCATCGTCAAGGAGATGAAGCAGCTCACCGTACTCGGCAAGGAAGAGCTGGTGCACGAGGCGAAGAACCTCGGCGCTCCGCTCGAGCTGGTTCAGTATGTCCATGAGAATGGAAAGCTGCCCGTCCCGAACTTCTCGGCCGGAGGCATCGCCACCCCCGCTGACGCGGCACTCGTGATGCAATTGGGCGCCGAGGCAGTCTTCGTCGGCTCCGGCATCTTCAAATCGACCGATCCGGAAACCCGCGCTCGGGCCATCGTCAAATCGGCGACCTACTACAATGATCCCGCCAAGCTTCTCGAAGCGAGCGAGGAGTTGGGAATGGGCATGCCCGGCCTCGACCTCTCCAAGATGGAAGAGTCCGAGATGCTCCAGAGCCGGGGCTGGTAATCGGCGTCCGCTTTTCCGTCCTTGCATTGTTAGAAGGA
Organism: uncultured Solibacteraceae bacterium; assembly: GCA_964385765.1. GTDB lineage: Bacteria > Acidobacteriota > Terriglobia > Bryobacterales > Bryobacteraceae > CAWELS01. The sequence continues at coordinate 3,310 of CAYLSS010000016.1, read as the reverse complement.
GTACAAGCTGATAAGCCGTATGAAACGGATTGGCGTATTGGCGCTGCAGGGTGACTTTGAAGCGCACCGGAAGGCGCTGGCGGACGCCGGCGCCGAGGCGGTCGAGGTGCGCTCGGGTGAACAACTGCGGGGCCTCGGCGGTTTGGTGATCCCCGGCGGCGAGAGCACTACGATGCTCAAGTTGATCGAGCAGGAGGGGCTGCTCGATCCGATCCGGGAGTTCGGCGGCCGTCACCCTCTCTTCGGGACCTGCGCCGGCGCCATCCTCCTGGCCCGTGACGTGCTATCGCACGAGCAGCCTGCACTCGGCCTCGTGGATATCGGCGTCGAACGCAACGCCTATGGCCGGCAGATTCAGAGCTGCGTCGCTCGCCTGGCTCCTGTTCCCGAGGTGAATGGCTCTTTGGGTGAGGGCTCGATCGAGGCCGTCTTCATTCGCGCACCCGTCATCCGACGCATCGGTCCCCACGTGCGGGTGCTCGCCCGCTATAACGGAGATCCGGTCCTCGTCGAAGACGACCCGCACTTGGTCGCGACCTTTCATCCGGAGTTGTCTGCTGACCGGCGCGTTCATCGTCTATTCTTGGAGAAGATCGTTTCTCAAGGGTAGTGGATTGACCAAAGTTCTCTTCTTGTGTATCGGAAATTCCTGTCGCAGCCAAATGGCCGAGGGTTTCGCCAAGGCCTATGGGGCCGATGTTCTCAAAACCATGAGCGCGGGCCTCTACCCGGCCGGCTCGGTGGCGAGACTGACGCGTGATGTGATGTCGCAGAAAGACATCGACATCGGAGAGCAATACCCGAAAGGGGTCGGGGACGTCCCCTGGAATGACTTCGACGTCATTGTCAACATGAGCGGCCAGATGCCCCATCTCGACACGAACGCGCGTTTGCTCCACTGGGATGTGACCGATCCGATCGGCGGAGACCGGAGCCACTTCGAAAATGTCGCCGATCGGATCGAACAGTTGGTGCGCGAGCTCATCTCCGAGATCCGGGAGAACCCGCCGAAGGTGCGCGGCGCCCGCGAACCCCGCAAGTCTCCATTCGGCTTGTTCGGGTAGTTCTAATCGAAATTCCCGTTGCGCTACTCATAACGGTCTGTAGCCGAGGATACTGATCGAAACGTTTGCGGACCGTCGGTCCTTCGTTCGATACGAGCGGCTCGCCGGTCGTGAGTTCCTGGATCCAGGCTGGAGCCGGTTCGGACCGGGGGTTGTCCCACAGACACGGTCCGATGTAGTGCACCGATGGAGGCAAGTCCCGCCGCGCGAAGTCGAATTCAGGAGACGATGCAACCAGATAGAGAGGCATCGTTCCGGCGTACGCGGGGACTGTCGTCGCAATCGTGGGCAGTCCAAACTCCCGACGGACCTCGTCGGCCATCGACCGAAGGTCAGATGTCATTGATCGTGCCGCCAGGTTCGCGAACCAGTTCAAGAGACGCCCAACGAAGCTGTTCGGAGGAGGGAGTCCGCTTCCAGGAACAGGTGCATCGCTTTCGGGAATCAGGCATCCGGCGAAGAAACAGAAGGGCACAACCGGAAGCCCGTTCTTCTCGTGAGTCACCAGAATTGGTCCCCACATCATGACATCAGTCACCAGCACGTCCGGGCGCCAGCGATTCACGACTTCATCAATGTCGGCCGCCTGGTCGCGGACCGAACCCAATATCATTTCGCGGAACATCGCCCGCAGCCGTCGCAGCCGCGAAAGCGGAGGTTCGGAGAATGAGGTGTATCGCTCGGTCAACCGCTCGTGCAGCAAGGGTGTATCGCGAAGCTCACCTTCGCCCGTGACATGAGCAAGGTGGTCGGCCAACCGTTGGAAGGGAAAGCGGATGAACCCCTGTGCTTCGACAGGCGTACCGGCTCCCGTGAAGAACGCGACATCGTGACCTCTCTCTCTCAACAGGTGCCCCATGGCGATGCATGGATTGTAGTGGCCGGGGTACGGCCATACTGTGAAAAGGAAGCGTGACATCACTGAGCCCCAGAATCCGGCGCCATGAGAGCCGGTGTTCTCACCTGCCTTCCGGTAGCATCCTCGATTGCCCCTGTAGGCCCGGGGCTAGACCCCAAACTGACTACTGTATTCAGCGGTTCGGCGCCGGATGAGGTCCATGTTCTTCTCGACTGCCGGAAGAACCTTCGGTTTCCGTCGCCGAATGAGCGCGGAGCAGTCCATCGAGGCCGGCCGACTCTCGCCGAGGAAATCCAACAGTCGGAGCACCGTCCCGTTTGGATTGTCACACAACCCGGCGTAGGTGACATGAGCGCATTTCTCCGACAGGATGTCGCAGTTGCGGAGCATGTACCTTGTGATCCTCTCGATTCTCGCCAGAGTGCGTCGGAACGATCGTTTCTCTGTGTACATCCATTGCACGAATTTGAGGGCCCACTGATGCTCGTATAGCCATCGGTACGGCTTCGAGATCAGAAGATGGTATTCCGATCGTTCAAACAGCATCGCTGCCCATGCCCTCATCTGTGAGCCAATGGTCTCCTCTGGGGCTCGGTGCATGAAAATGAATTTGGCGTTCGGGAACTCCTGGTTGAGATAGATGAAGTTCTCAGTGTCGCAGGGATTCTTGAGCAGCAACCGACGTTTTGGATCCTGGAGATACTGTAGCTTCTTGCAGAAACTGGTAAAGCCGCTCATGTGTTTCGGCTTGAGCATCGGCCAGTTCTCCGCAGGTTCAAGGGCAAACGCGTATTCCTCAAGCAGGTTCGGTGACGCCGGCAACGCATCGATGACGCGCGTCTCCAAGCCCTTTTCACGAAACAACGCCATCAGGTCCGCCTGAGCCTGTTCTTCGCGCCCTTCCTCGCGGAGCGAGAGAAGTCGATGGCGGTTCAGTATATGATAAACAGTTGCGACATTGAAGCGTCCACTTTCCGCCAGCAAGCGGTAGAGAATCGTTGTTCCCGATCGATGGGGACCGAGGACAAAGATGGGCTGGAAATCCAAACTTTCGAGCACTCCCCGATATCGATCATCCGGTCGGTTCGCAGTGGCATGGGCCAAGTCTCAGTTCTCCCGTGCAGGCATGGTTTCGACTGCTGTGGTTCCGTTTGTCCAGATTACCATCTGAGTCGTTGATGAATTGTGAACCGCCACGGCGGGTACCCGGAACAACCGCGCGACGAAAAACGCAAGTCAGTGGTGGACCTGTGATTTGCAGTTAGTGTTTTTCGAAGGAATACAGCTATTGAGGCCCGAGGGCCTCATGGGATTCGCAATCGGAGGAGGGCTCTAGCTACTTCCCGGCGCAAAATTCCGTTTTCTGATGAGCGGTGATTTCGGTGCA
>CAYLSS010000015.1:11625-13986 GCA_964385765.1 uncultured Solibacteraceae bacterium | reverse complement strand
GGCGTTACGAGTGATCCCGGGATCACGTTCGAGCGCCGCCTGGATGTTGGGCACGGCGCCGATGGCGATGATGGTCACGGGATCCGGCGATTGCCTGACCGTCTCGACGATCGCCCCGACGCCGTCTTCCAGGACACGACCGGCGTAGTCGCCGAGTTGGTAGTCGCCGATCCAGCCGCTCTGGAGTCCGGGCCCATCGCCGGGGGGAATGCCGATACCCACCGGGATATCCGTCCGGTCGAACACCTCAAGCACTCTGGCCATCAGCCGCGCCCGGTAGGTTGTGTTGCCGGCGTCGCTAACGGCGAGCCGAACGTCCAGTTCGGGACACTTCAGCAGCATGGCCAGCGCCCAGGTGTCATCGATGTCACCGCCGATGTCTGTATCGAAGATCACGGGGATCCTCTTGCCCTGGTCGAGCAGGCCGAGGGTATCGCGGGCGGTGGGATGCTCCGGTTCGGCGGAACAGCCGAGCAACCCGGCCGCGGCCAGGAGGCAGTCTCTTCTTGATAGTCGCTTCATGGTTCTCCCTTGCGACCCGGTTTCGGCCCTCATTCGGCCACGAGTCGGCATTCCTTATTGATACTCCAGCAGCAATACCTCGAAATCGCCGATCTCCGGGACGGTCACGTGGATCTCGCCGTCACCGGCGCTGGCTACTTCCAAAAGCCGGTTGGCGCGAAGCAGGCGGGCTTGAGTCACCTGATGCCGCGGCTTCATGCGAATGACCACGTCGCGCACCGGGATCGGCTCATAGAAGGCGGTACCGACCTGGCCGGTGTGGTTGGCCAGGCCGATCCATTCGAACGTGCCGGTGGCAGCCACCTGGCGGGTGACCTCGATGAGGGGTGGCGCCTCGACTTCAACCTCCCGGTCCAAGCCAAGAACGTGGTTGATCGCGGCCATCACCAGCATTCGATGACCGTGGTGGCTGCGGTGTTCGTAGTGACGCCCGACCGGCCAGGGCAGGTAGGCGAAGCGGCCCTTCCCGTAATCATTGACGATGAGGCCCGGGATATCGGTAACCTCCGTGTAGTAGCACTTTTCCGGCGGGCCGTACATAGCGGCAGGGATGAGCCCCAGATGGCCTCGCGCGCCGCCGCGGAGGCGGAACTCGAGGAAGTCGCCGCGCAGGTAAAGGATGTCGAGCCTGGCGAACGCGGGATCGACGAGGGCGCGTTTGTCCTCGTCGCGGACCCGGAAGTAGCTGCCTCGCGCCTGCTCATGGACTTCGAACTCGGGCTCGACGCCGGCCGCCTCGAGCTGGAAACCTCCGCGCGGGTTGCCGATCTCGTCGCGGGTAGCCGTTGAACCGGTGGCGAGGATCTTGCCGCCGTTCTTCACATACGCGTCGATGCGCTCGCAGGCGACGTCGCTCAGGTTCGCCGTATCGGCGAGCACGATGAGCTGATAATCCTCGAGCGGATGCGGAGTGCCGGCGGAATCAAGCAGCCACGACTCCATGGCGTCGAACAGCACATGGTTTTCGGCCAGGATGCGAAGCAGGCCCCGGAATTCGGAAGAGCTCTGTCGCACGAGCAGCACGGGAGCGCGCGACTGAAGGCGAGTGAAGTAACGCTCGTTCGCCTCATGAAAGGTGAAGATATCCTTGACGATGTCGAGAGCGAGGCGGTCGTCCTGATTGTCGAGCCGGCCGATCATGTAGAAATCGAGGCTGCCTCCGTTGAGCATGTTCTCGATCAGCCGCATTCCGGTGAGCGCCGGGGCGACCGAGGAATGCCGGTACGGAATGTCCACGAAATGGACGGCGGTGTTGGCGATCTGCTTGTCCGGGAAGGAGCCGAGAGCGCGCTTCACGTTGTCGGTGGAGTGGTACTCGAAAGCCGGGCGCTCGTCCCAAATGTGGGAGCCCGACTCGCGCCGGATGAGGTCGACTCCGGCATGGGTGTAAGTGCAGATCGCGATGTCGGGCCGCTTGCCCTTGATGAACTCGTTCACGCGCATGAACAGCTCGTTGGATGTCTCGGTCCGGAACTGATCGTATTTGCGGAAGACCGGGTCGTCGGGATCCTCCTTGCGAGGAAGGGTGAGCCCGCCGCTCCACTCCCGGAAGCGTCGCCTGCAGGCGTCCGACTGGCAGATGCCGTGGTAGTTCCGGCTGTAATCCCGCGTCTGGTAGCCGATCATGTTGAAGAAGATCCCGTCGAGCGGGTAGCGGTCAATTGCTTCGCCGAGGATCCGAAACAGGTACTCCTGCTGGTAGCCTCCGTTCACGCAGGTGTGGACCTGACCGTTGTAGTTGACCGGCTCGCCTTCGAGGCTCCGATAGAGCCACTCGGGTCTCTGGGCCGCGAACTTCTCGTTGATCTTCGAGAAGTCGAAGCGCCCGATGACCCGGAT
>CAYLSS010000015.1:7706-11615 GCA_964385765.1 uncultured Solibacteraceae bacterium | reverse complement strand
TGCCCTCCTCGTGCAAGCGCTCGACAACCCGGCCGATCATGTCGAACTCGAGGTGCGGGTTGCGGTAGTGGTGATCGAGCTCCGTGGGATAGTTGGCCACGATGCCGCCGACGTTGATCAGGACCGTGTTCGCGCCGAACTCTTTGGCTTTGGAAACGTAGACATCGACATCGAAATCACGGGCATCGATCTCCCGCAGGTTGGTCTGAATCAGGCGGACGGGCTGGTCCAGCCACCACTTGTCCTGACCCTGGGCGACAACCGCCAGCGCCAGGAGGACGAACGTTGCCTTTCTCAGCATTTCGGATCTCCTTCCACGCGGGGCCGATTCTATCAGATGGCCGCCTGCGTGGAGCGGAGGACCCCGCCGCCCGAGCCCGCCGGACGATGACCGGAGTCCGGACTAGCCGATGAAAAGCGGCCTGATGTGGCGATGGAAGAGGTTTTCCGTGACGTTCCTGGCGACGGACTCTTCGCATCGGCGAACCATCCCCGTGTAGCGATCGCCCATCTTCGCGGCGATCTTATAGCCGACGTGCAGGAGCTGCCGGAAGTGCGGATTGAAGGACTGGTTGGACTGATCGTGCCGCAGGGCCGAGGCGAAAGAGTCGGCGTTCCAATGGATCACCTCGGCGGGCTCGGGGAGCATGCGCGGATCGATGTCGATCACCTCGGCGTAGGGGGCGCATAGCGCCGCGCGGTGTTCATGGGCCTGGGAGTATACCTCCTTGGCCAGGGCAAGTCCGTCAGATCCGGCTTCGGACAACCCGATGAGTTCTTCGAGCCAGGTTGTCCCGGCCGTCTTGAGGTGCACCCCGGCGTCGTACTGGTTGACGATCCGACGGATCTCCGGATAGAGGGAGAACTTGTCCGAGCCCGAATGGACGCTCAGCTTCAGATTCGCGGGCAGTCCATATCGTTCAACGGCCTGTCCGAGGACCTGCACGTCCTCCTCGAACTCGCGGGCGAACTGAGCGACGTCGCCGACATAGTCGACACCCTTGTTGAAGCGGCCGGTGAACTTGGGCGCAATCGTCTGGGCCGGCACCTTCTCGTCGGCCAGGGCCGCCAGGATCAGCAAGAGCTCCGGGGGCGTTTGGGGCTTGTCCGTCTCATCCATCGACACTTCGACAACAAACGGGTCAGACCCCTTGGCGGACGCGATGTGCCGGTAGATACGGCCGGCTTCGCGGGTGGCGGCGAGGTATTGCGCCGCGACGCCGGCGATATCGCCGGGCGAGCCGAGTTCCGGATGCCGCTCCGCGAATGCGCCGGCGTCCTCCGACGATGCCTGTTGACCGATATAGCTGGCGACATCGATGGTGAAGAAGTCGCACTGGGGGAGGAATGCCTCGACATTGCCGAGGTGTATGTGGTCTGCATCGACGAAGTAGGGCTGGTTCCAGCCGAGGTCTCGAACCGCGGCATCGGCCGCGGCTCGCTGGCTGGACGGATCCGACCCGATGGTCGTGTGCTCGCGATGCGACTTGTTCCACACGGGAATGACGTCGACGCTTCGCTCAGCGGCGCGGCGGCAAGCTTCGAGTTGGGCGCGGGCCTGGAGGGCGAAGCGGTCCCCAATGCCCAGGGAGTATTTAGGAAGTTCGATATTCATGGCGACAGGTTACAGTCTACCTTGGCGGAAGGAGCCGGACGCTCGCCCCAGGGCAGGCTCCGGCTTCACGGATCTCGTGAGCCGCCTCAGCGTTTTGTCACATAGACCTGGTGGACGCCCTTGATCAGACGGTCATAGGCCAGCGACGCGCCGAGCGATGTATCACCGGTATCCAGGGTTGCATCGAAGGAGTGCTCTTCAGCGCCGGGCGGGATCTTCGCCCTGGCCTTGAAGCCGCTGACCCGAACCTCCAACGTCCCGGCGGATTCCCTGGGCCGGAAGCGGCAGCGGATTTCATATTCGCCCGGTGTGGCGATGGAAACCAGCCAGTTGCCGAGCGCATTCGGGGCCCAGCCGTTGCCTTCACTCAACTGGCGCCAGTCCTGCCGCGTCAACACCGTTGGATTCTCGTGCGGCGTGCCGATCACGATACGCGGGGGTGCATAGTTATCCGGGCGCGTGGAACTCACGTCTTCGAACCAGGCGTCGTATTCGGCTTTGAGCCGGGCCAGGACCTCGGGGTTCTCGCCGGCCAGGTTGTTCCGCTCACCGGGATCCGCTTGAAGATCGTAGAGCTGGAACCGCGATGGATCTTCCGGCTCGCTGGCGAAATGGTTTCCGGCGGTGAGCTTCCAGCGCTGCGAGACGGCCGCGAAGTTGCGGTACGGTTCGGGCTCGTCGCCGCGGTGAGCCTGAATGAAGATGGTACGGTCGTCCGGCCAATCGTCGGGCTGTCCCTCGAGGAGCGGCAGGAGGCTGCGGCCGTCGAGACGCAGCCCCGCTGGCGGGTCAATGCCGGCGGCGTCCAGGAGTGTTGGCAGGACATCGATGTGCGCAGCGATCCGGTCCGAGGTGTGACCGGGCTGCAGGCGCGCCGGCCAATGCGCAAGAAAGGGCGACCTGATCCCGCCCTCGTTCACCTGGCCTTTTTGACCGCGCAATTCGCCGACGTAGCGAGGACCGTTGGGTCCGTTGTCCACCATCAGCAGGACAAGCGTATTCGCGGTCGCACCGATTTCATCGAGGCGCTCGAAGAGCCGGCCGACATTCTGGTCAATATTCGTGATCATCGCCAGCGTTCGGGCGGTGCGGTCGTGCAGTTGCTTGTACTCTTCTTCGGAAAGGTCACCGGCGAGCGTCGGCCGGAGGTCCATCTCCCGGTACATCTGGTAAAGATCCTCGGGCACATCGTGAAAAGGACCGTGCGGGGCGTTGGTCGGGAGGTAGGTGAATGTCGGCCTGCCCTTCTCGTGGTTAGCGGCCACGAAATCCATGGCTGCGTCGAAATAGATGTCGGTGCAGTAGCCCGTCATCTGCTTTTCCACGCCGTTGTGGAACAAGATCGGATCGGTGTACTTCCCTTCCCCGCCGGGTGGATCCGCGGGCTGCCCGATCCCGCCGCCGCGATGCACGAGCACTTCTTGAAAACCCTGGTCCTGGGGCCGCATCGGATAGTTGTCTCCGAGATGCCACTTGCCGAAGATGCCCGTCGCGTAACCAGCATCCGAGAGTAGTTCGGCGATGGTTACCTCTCCGGGTTCCATCATGGCACGGCCCAGGTAGGTATCGATGACGCGGGTGCGATAGTTGTAGCGGCCGGTCACGAGATTGGCGCGGGTCGGGGCACAGACCGGACTGACATAGAAGCGCTCCAGCGAAGCGCTGCGGGTGGCCATCCTGTCGATTTCCGGAGTCTTGATAACCGGGTTCCCCGTGAAACCGAAATCGCCGATGCCCTGGTCATCGGTGATGATCAGGATCATGTTCGGACGGGGTGGAGTATCGGCCTGGCAGGCGGCCAACAGGAGCAGGATGATGACGGCGGAGAGTCGAAGACGCATCAAAAAGGCCCTTTCGGATCTATTCTTCTATAGAATACGGCATCGGAAATCACTTGGTGAGAACGCTGGAGACAAAGCAGCGAATCATCGCTCCGCCGAGGGAGGTCGCCTGCAAATCGAAGGCGAGTCCATTGGAACAAGAAGATCGGAACCTAGTAGGCCGGCGATGGTTCAGTCGGTTCGCGTTGATCTGTCGTGGTGATCCTGCCCGCGAACGGACCGTTCATCCAACCGGCGAGCCCCGGGGCGCAACAGCCTGTCGAGGTTCTCCTGGTGAACCACGACATAAGGGCACTCGTCTGAAGAGGTAGTCTGCATGGATTCCCGAGCCTTATCGTGCTCTGCCACGGAATTGATTGTCGGGCACGAGCGAGGACAGTTCAATGGAACGCCTGTACCGTTCGGTACTAATACCTGGTGACCGGCCTTGACGGCAGCGGCGACAGCAAGGGC
>CAYLSS010000015.1:0-7696 GCA_964385765.1 uncultured Solibacteraceae bacterium | reverse complement strand
TACCGACTCGGTTGTTTCACTGAGCGCGATCGGGGAAAAGAGCCGGCTCCGTACCCGCTGAGATACGGTGTTCTTGATATTATCGCCGGTGCGGTTGTAGATTCATTGCGGCCCGGTCACGCGGCAAGTTTCGTCCCCATGGCCGGAGTGGAGGAGAATAAATGCTTTCCAGACGCCTGTTACTGTTCGGCTCCGCCGCCTCTGTGTTCTGCGGCGGTCCCGCCACCTCGCTCACTCCTCGCGAGAGGGTCAACCGGGTTCTCGCGGGAGAGGAACCGGACCGCCAACCGTTCAGCTTCTGGTATCACTTCCTGGACGAGAATCAGCCAGGGTCGGTCCACGCCGAGAACACGCTCGCTTTTCACCAAGAGTTTCACACTGACATTGTGAAGGTGATGAGCGATTACCCGTACCCAAAGCCCGATGGCGATTGGTTCGAGCTCGAGGTGCTGGAGAATCCGTTTCCCGAACAGATCACGGCCCTCGAAATCATCAACCGAGAACTCGCCGGTTCGGCCCATTTCATCGAGACGATCTTCAATCCCTACAATGTGGCCGGGAAGCTTTCCTCGCCGGAGGAGGCGAGTCGGATGAAGGACGAGGAACCCGGGAAGCTATTGGAGGCTCTCGAAATCATCACCGAATGCGAGTGCAGTCACGCGAGGAAAGCGATCGCCGCCGGCGCGTCCGGAGTTTTTCTGGCCATCGCCAATGCGGACGAGTCGGTGTTGACTCGAGCGGAGTACGCGCAATTCAGCGAGCCCTTCGATAAGAAAATCCTCGCCGCAGCGGCCGGCGCCCCAATGAACACAATGCACTTGCATGGCGACGACGTCTATCTGGACACCTTCTATTCCGGGTGGGACGCGACCGTTTTTCACTATGCCGCTCACGCCACCGGCGTTCCCATCTCCGAAGTGCGCCGTAACTACGGCGGCGTGATCATGGGCGGCTGGGATTTCAAGAACATCCTGGCGCTATCGGAGGCCGATCTTCGCCGGCAGCGGGAAGAGGCTCGCGAGCAGGCCGGTGCGAAGTTCCTGCTGGCGCCGGGCTGTTCGGTACCAAACGAAGCCACTGACGAGCAGTTGCTGCGAATCGCGAATGTCGTCCTTGGCGCCTGATGATACGCCGCGGCCCGCGACTGTGCGCCAGGGCATTCGGAAATTATCACGGTTACGTCGGTCATCTGCTGCTCGACAGCGCCGGACCTGTGTTCCGCGTTCGGGTTATCGCGAGTACGGAGTTCCGGCTCAACATCGCCCAGCGCGAACTGGAAATGGACCGTGAAAGCGCCCTGGCCCATCTGCAGAAAATCGATCACCAGCGGGCGCGATGGACTCGCGCTCTCTACGGCGTGGACTGGAACGATCCATCCCTGTTCGACATGGTGCTGAATCTCGGGCACCTCTTCGATATTGAGGAAGCGGCCAGGGTTCTCGCCTCGACGGTTCGCGAGAACAAGCGCCTCGAATTCACGCCGGAGCGGAAGGCGGCGATGTACGAGACTTCGCCCTCGCCAGCCGCGTCCGCGCGGCGCTCGTCAACAACCCGCCCACCCAGGTGCTAGACCTAAGAGTGAGTGCGCTCAACGGGGTGGTCTCCATCGAGGGCGCTCTTGAAAACGACGACCAGATTAAAGAAGTGCAGCGCGTGGCCGGCGAAGTTCCCGCCGTCAAGGACGTCCGGCTGCGTTATTGACCCGCTGTTGTCCAGAGGGTGAAGCGCACCCGTGAAGGCGGCCGCGCTAATGGTCCACGAACTTTACCCAACCGAAGGATTCCGGACTGTGAAACGTGTTCGCCGGCGGCGCCAGCGGCGACCAGGAGCTGCTCTGCGGATTGGTAATCCCGCCAGTGCGATAGAGGTTCAGGCGCCACAGATCCCCGGCGCGAGGCGGTGTATGCGCCGCGTCGCGGGCGAAGTTCTCGAGCGGGATGGCCAGCTCGACGATCCAGTGCTCGTCGTCGGGAGACTCGTCTTTCTTCGACCGGCCATGGAAGGTTGTCCGGTACCGAACGCCTTCCGGCTCCCATGTCGGCGGACCCGTCCACCAGTCGGTCTTGCAGCGGTTGAGCATGGTTCCGATGGCATTGATCTCGAAGGTGTAATAGTTAGTCACCTTCTCCGGATCGGGGCTGATGAAGATCTCGACACAATCGTCCCGCGACACCGGCCCATGCCGCTCGATCACGTAGGCGGAGATGTGCTTGTCGTGAACATAGTAGCCGGCGTAGAGGTTCTCGTCGTCCCACAGCAGGCGGACCACGGTACGCTCGCGTTCACCGCTCTTCCAGTGATTGAAATGGAAGTCCTGCACGGGAGGCGCGCCTCGCCAAGCCGGTTCGTCCAGGGCCGCATCGATCACAATCGGCGACGAGGCACGGCGGATCTCGTAATGGGGCAGATCCTGGGCCGCCGCCCCCGCCCCTAGCAGCGACAAGGTGATCACCATCCAACCTCCAGCCATGGCAGCGCCTCCCAGCAACACACTTACTTTACATCCAAGCCCGAAGGCGGCGTGGATCGCGGGGTCGGGAGCATCCATGATTCAATGAGACGAAGGGGGTTGCGACCAACGGCAGCGGCGGATTTCGATGCGGCCAGCTAGTTTTTGGGCACGGACGGTACACGACTTCGCCGAGGCGACCGCGGCCGTTGCGGGCGATCAGATCGGGGGCGGAGACGGTTGGCTGCACCGGCTAGACCCCCGTGCGAAAGTGATTGCGTTCCTTATTCTTGCGGCAGCGGCGGCGTCGCTGCGGGCGATTTTTCCGCTGGCCGTCCTGCTGGCCGCGAGCGTGGCGCTGGCAGCGGCGGCGCGCGTTCCCCTCCCGTTCCTGGTGCGCCGGGCGTGGGGTCCGGCAATGGTGCTGGCCATTCTGCTGGCAGTGCCTTTGGCCGTCCTGCCACCCGGTAGCGGCCCGGGCAGCGCGCACGGATGGAGCTTCGGTCCAACCGAGGAGAGCGTCCTGCTCGCGGCCAGCCTGGTGTTGCGGGTGCTCGCCGCCACCACGTTCTGCTGTGTCCTGCTGGTGTCAACATCCTGGAGCACGTTCCTGAAGGCGATGCGGCTGCTGGGCGCGCCGGCCGTGCTCGTGTCAGTGGTCTCGCTATCGTTTCGGTACGTAGTCTACTTCTTTCGTACCGCGCAGGAGATGTTCGAGGCTGCCGAGAGCCGGCGGATCGGCCGCTTGAGCGGAGCCGAGTACCGGCGACATCTGGCCGCACAGGTCGGAGTGCTCACCGGCAAGACCGCGACGATGAGCGAAGAGGTGTATCTGGCGATGGTATCCCGAGGGTATCGGGGCGAGGTCCGGGTGATCGACCACTTTGCGATGACCGTGCGGGACTGGATCGCGATCGGGTTCGCGATACTGTTTGCCGCCGTGCTGTTCCTTGTTAGCCGATGACGATTGCACCCACAAAAGAGCCCATGATCCTGAGCGTCGACGGGGTGAAGTACCAGTATGGTTCTGTACCCGCTCTCCGGGGCTTGAATCTCCAGATTCGGCGCGGCGAGCGGATCGCCCTGCTCGGCGCTAACGGTTCGGGAAAGTCCACGCTCTTGCGGCTGCTGGACGGGCTGCTGTTCGCGCAGGAGGGCGCCGTTTACTTCGGCGGGGAGGCGCTGACCGAAGAGTCGCTCAACAACGACAACTTCTGCTTCAATTTCCGCCGGCGCGTCGCGCTCTTGTTTCAGGATTCGGACGCCCAACTGTTCAACCCGACCGTGTTCGACGAAGTCGCCTTCGGACCGGTGCAGCTCGGCTGGTCCCGGGATCGGGTGGCGGCGCGGGTGGAAGCGGAGCTGGAGGCCATGCGCCTCGCCCATCTCCGGGACCGGCCGCCTTATCAGCTATCCGGCGGGGAAAAGAAGCGGGTGGCTCTGGCGTGCATCCTGGTGCTCGAACCCGAGGTCCTGCTGCTCGACGAGCCGACCGGCGCAATGGACCCGAGAAGCCAGGAAGAGTTCCTGGAGCTCGTGTCAAAGCGTCCACCTGGCAGCACGCTCATCACGGCGACCCACGATCTCGAGCTGACGCGCCACATCGCGGGTCGGTGCTGCGTGATGTATGAAGGAACGGTCGTGGCGGAAGGTTCGGTAGAGGCGATCCTCGGCGACCGTGTGCTCCTAGAGCGAACGAATCTTCTTTCGACCTTCCGAAAAGAGCTGCGGGCTTAGTTAGAAAAAGAGGTTGCAGCCGGCCTCCCCCTACTTCGAGGGCTTGACGAGATAATCGACCGGCGTCTCCCCGGGGGCCAGAATGAGCTGTCGATAGAAAGGAGCCTCGGGAAAGGGCGACGCCGTCTCGCCCGCGGGAGGCGGTTTGAGAACGAATTCGTGATCGCCAACCCGCAGAGGCCCCTCGATGCGCTGGAGCCGGCCCTCGACTACGTCGTAGAAATGTGCGTCTTTCCCGCAGTGCTGTTCGATTTCCTGTCGGCTGATGACCGCGTCGGAAAATCCCTGGGAGAGATCACCGCTCCTGGCCACGCGCTGTCGCCAATCGCGTCTGAGGAGAAACAGACGAGGCGGGGCCGCCCAACTCTCGGGATAACGATGGAGAAACGACAGAATGCGCGTGACCTCCCATGACCACGGATTGAACGATTGAGACGATCGAAGCGATTCCCTCTGGACGAGAATCAGCGTTCCTTCATCAATGTCCGGCGACCCTCTGACGATATCGGTCCAGAACGCACGCTGCATCGCCCAACTCTCGACGTACCCATCCTGGACACGAAACCCATGGAGGACGAGGAAGCCGGCGCAAGCCGCCGTGATGCCGATTGTGGCCTCCATCCCGGACCGCCGGAACTTGGTTTGAGCCGCATGGAGGAACGTTGCGGCCAAAAGAGACAGGCCGACCACGGCCGCCATATGGACACGGCTCGCCCGGCCTTGCGCTTGGGCGGGGCCGAGGTCAAAAAGAAGCGGGTATGACAGAAGCGTCAACAGGACCGCTACCAAAGTAAGCCAGAGGATTCCGGTCCAACTGGCAAATCGGAGCCGGTCAGCTTCCCGGCGATCACGCTGCCATGCCCACCAGAGCGCTCCGGCCACAATCGCGAACCCGGCGAGGAAAGCCAATCCCCGGATTGTCGTAATGTCGCCCGCCGCGGCCGCCGCACGTTCCCAGGTCAGCCTCAGGCACCAGTACGGACTTCGCAGGGCATCCCAGATCATCTGAGGCAATAACGACTCGATCTTTCCCGCCGCCTCCGTGGTGCGGTTGTCTCCATAGTGCAACCGCAGCGATGCGACCGCCACAAATCCGGCGGCAATGAAGCCCCAGTGGATGCCGGCCCGCTTCCACGAAATGTCTTTCCGAGCCACGGCAAGCAAAGGGATGGCCAGGAAGAGCAGATAAAACGACTCGTAGATGAAGAGCGCCGGCACGGCACACAGTATTCCCTCCACGCGCCTGCCGGAGAGGTAGAACAAGGCGCCAATCAGGATGACCGTTACCGCTGGATGCGTCCCGAATGCGTGTGTGAGGAAGACCTGCGAGACATCGGCGGCATGGAGACAATAGACCAGCCCACCAGCCAGCGACGCGGTCCGCCCGAGCCCGAGCTTCCGCCAGACGGCGTACAGCAGGACGGCGTTCAGCGCCAGCACACCGAACCCGACGATATACATTACGTCAATGCCGCCGATTAAGCCGCTCACACCGCTGAGCGCGTAGATGAGCAGCTCATGCACCAGGCGGTGAAACCGAAACTCCTGCTTCGCCAACTGCTCCAGCAACGTGTACAAGCGTTGCCACGAGTAGCCGATCGTGGCGGAGATGCGATAGTGGTCGTCCTCGTAGAGCCCGAAACCCCGAAAGTGCCAATACCGCGTAATCCAGGTGATCGCACTCAAGGCCAGCACCGGGACTATCCATCCCTGGAAGTCGGGGGCGCTCTTCGAAACGGACGCATCCGGCTTCCACCCGGCGATCGAGCCGCTCTCGGGCGAGGGTTCGCACGCTGGTCCGGAAGCCGCGCGCTTCGGCTTCTGGATCACGGCCTTAGCCCTGCCTATCCGGGTTGGTTTCGGCTTCCGACGTCTTTTTTTTGCCGGCCAACTTCACATGTTAGCCGAAACCGGAAAAGGGAAATGTATACCAGCGGCGATCATGATCTCATGCAGAAGGGGAGGAAACGGGGCGGATGCGGCGGCTACCGTACAAGGCCGCGACACGTTTTACTAAGACTGAAGTTTCTTGTTCATGAACCCGTAGAGGAAGCCGCTGACCCCGACGATCAGCGAGAGACCGATCAGGAGCTTCTGCCAAACCGGCTGGGATCCGGCGGTTGGCCGGGCTTCTTCTGGCGAGCCGGGGTCTACGGAAATGGTTGCCTGATCGCGATGACCCATCTCGTCATCGACATGGATCACCCAATCGCCCGGCTGGTCCGGGAGAAAACTGAAGCAGCCATTCCTATCCGTCGAGCCGGTCTGGTAGGGTACCTCATCATCGCCCGGGGCAAATACCATCACCCCGCCGAAGGAAGCCGGCTCATTCCTGCCATAGGCAGCGCAGGCGGCGAGGGCGCCAGCGGAGTCGCGCACGGTGACAGCCAGGTCATGCCCCATGGCGGGAGCTGCGAGAAGAATCAAGACCAGTATGTAGCGTTTCATTCGCGTATCTATTGCAACGTCTTCGCGGCCATGCCCGTTCTGGCCATTACCGTGTCAGGGGCGTCTTCGCCGCGGGGTAGAAGGAAGGGCTGGGTTCGCTCCAGAAAAACGACCGTCGCGCTGGTGATCGCGCCTTCCAGGGACGCCAGCAGGATATACAGCCCGGCGATGACAAAGAAGCCTTTGCCGTATCCGGCGACGGCGAATTCGCCCGCCATCAATAAAGCCGGTATCTGGGTTCCGACGAAACCAGCCAGAAAAGCCCGGGAGGTGGATGGCAGAACCGGCATTCGCCAGCACAGCCAGGCCAGCAGTGCGCCAATGCCCATGTTGAATGCATTGACGCCCAAGGTGAAAAGACCCCCGTGCTGGAAAAGCACCGCCTGTAGCATCAAGTTGGCGTAGACGACCACCACCGCACGCGGTCCAAGCAGAATTCCCATTAGGCCCAGGAGGCCGAAGTGCATCGATGTCCCGCCGAGAGGAAAGTGGATCAAGGACGCACTGAACGCCATGGCCGCCATCAGACCCATCTTCGGTACTTCGCGGGGCGCGACCCTACGGCACAGGATGGATACCGCGCCGAGAGCGATAACATGGGCTCCGATGCAGGCTGGCGCTGCAATGATGCCGTCCGCTATATGCATGATTCGATTCTTCGGGCCGGAAAGAGACCCGGGTTACCAAGCCGGCCGGAACCGCCACCCGACCGACAGCCACCTTCGGGTACAGCCGGCTGTGGATTGCATGCGATTCACGGTATCCAGGAGCAAACCGGCGCCTAAGCCGAATAGTAGCACGACTTGAACATCGGTATCACGAAAGCCGGGGTAGCAAGCCGCCAACCCCTCTTTGGGGGACTCCAAAACCCGCGAGGTTGAGGCCAGGCTTTGATCTCGTCCCTCAGGCGCCGAATCAGACTCGGTTGACGGTGTCAGGGCGTTCCCGTAGGATTATGAATGTCAATGAATTAGCCGATGGAGTCATCGGATCCACATCCCATGCGGGCAACGAAGGCGATCCGCGGCGAGGAGTCGCGCGAGATACCCGACAAGCTATTCT
>CAYLSS010000014.1:7798-14007 GCA_964385765.1 uncultured Solibacteraceae bacterium | reverse complement strand
GGCGGCGCCGCTCTCGGGGTTATGTCGTTCTTCAATGGCATCGGACGTCTCTCCTGGGGCAGTCTCTCCGACAAGCTCGGACGGAACTGGACCGCTGTCGCCATGTTCTCGGTCTACGTGTTCGCCTGCCTGGTTCTGTTGCGGACCCAGCCGGGGTTCTGGGGCCTCCTCGCCGGACTCTGCATGGTCGGCT
Source organism: uncultured Solibacteraceae bacterium (assembly GCA_964385765.1). Taxonomy (GTDB): domain Bacteria; phylum Acidobacteriota; class Terriglobia; order Bryobacterales; family Bryobacteraceae; genus CAWELS01. The sequence goes on along the minus strand of CAYLSS010000014.1, from coordinate 13,814 downwards.
TCGCATTCGGCGGCTACCTGGCGCTGCTACCGTCCTTTACCGCGGATTATTTCGGCGCCAAGAATATTGGAGCAAACTACGGAATCATGTTCAGCGCTTACGGCCTGTGCGGTTTCTTCGTGCCCCAGTATTTTGCTTCCATCATGGACGGCGCCCGGTTAGCGGGCGACCTCGCCGCGGGCTACAACCGGGTTTACTTCACCCTCGCCATCTTCGCCGCCGCTGGAGCTGTGCTCGCCCTGGTCTTGAAGAAACCGCCGCCCCAGGCTTAGAAACGTGCTCGCCTACGTCTCCTGCGCCCCGTCGAGCGCGGCTGACTTCGCGTAGGCTGACATGGCACGGATGTTGTCAAGAGGTGTGTCGCGCACAACCTCGCATCCGGCGCCAACAATGAAGCGCGCACCGGCCGCGCGATGACAATCCAAAACCGCCTCTGAAACACCTTCAGGAGCGCGGTCCCGCAGCGTTCGAACAGGATCCAGGTTCCCGAGCAGCACCTGGTCCGGACCGGTGAGCGCCCGGGCCTCCGCCATGGAGACGGCCGAATCGACATCGATGATGTCGCAGCCAAGCTGGCCGAACATCTCGAGGATGCGCCGCGTTCGGCCGCAGACGTGGAGACGGACGCGGGCGCCCGCATCATGCAGCTCCTCCACCATCCGTTTTTGTCGCGGCCAGATGAACTCCCGGTAAAGCTGGGGGCCGATGAGAGAACAAGCCGGATCCCCAATACCGATCACATCGGCCCCGGCCTCGACCTGCGCCCGCCCGAATCGGATGCCGAGATCCACCACAAACTCGAGCAGGTCGCGGACGAATCCCGGATCGTCCACGAAATCGACCATGAGAGTGTTGATGCCACGGAGGTCGGATGCGGCGCCGCACGGGCCCTCGACCCAGCCTTCCACGATCTTTTCATCGCCGACACTCCGGCGAAGCTCCCTGATGCCCAGCAGCCGATCCAGCATGTGCTGCGATGTCCCGGGATCGGGGGCGCAAAGGCCGGCGAGCGCCCGCTTGTCCTTGAGCAGCGCGCGGCTTTCGTCGATAGCGTACGGCTGGTCATCGAAGTACTGGATCCCCGCACCGCAATCGGGCGCCTCGCGCGTCTCGGTGATGGTCGAGACGTGATCGAAACCGAACTCCTCCGCGGTCCGGATCTGCGCCTCGACCATCACCTTGTGATCCAGCGCATACCGGCCGTACGGGACGCCGATGCGGTCAGCAGCGAACATCATGGTGATCGGCATAAGCGGCGGGTGATCAACGGGACGGCCATCCAGCAGGGCGAAAACGCGCTCGCGGCTGTTCATCTCCATTCCCCTAAAAACATTCGTCTCATGCCGACGAGTGTAGTGGCCCTCGCCACGACTCCGCAATCCGTGCTACTCTCCCCCGTACACGACTCGGACGGAGGATCACAATGAGCAAGCTCTTCACCGCGGTATTGATGGCGGCTTCATTCGCGCTGCCCGCCGCAGCTCAAAACCAGCTCGACTTTCTTTCGGACCTGACACAATTCCATGACCTGCGCCAGATGCTCCCGGACTATTTGCAGCAGCGCGCCGAGCGCCGCCTGGCGGAGCGCCGCCGGAGAGTGGCGAATCTCGAAACGCAGTCGGCCGTGGACCAGCGCCGGGCCTACATTCGGAAGACCATGCTGGAAGGCCTGGGCGGACTTCCGGAACGGACGCCGCTAAACGCCCGGACGGTCGGGGTGGTGGAGCGCGACCGGTACAAGGTAGAGAAGGTCATCTTCGAGAGCCAGCCGGGCTTTTACGTCACCGCCAATGTCTACCTCCCGAAGTCCGGCAGCCCACCATACCCGGCCGTTCTCTACCCGCTGGGCCACGAGCAGGGCGGCAAGAGCCACGACGCGTGGCAGCGGATGCTCGGTTCGCTGGCCACGAAAGGTTACGTCGCGCTGGCCTGGGATCCGCCGGGACAGGGCGAACGCGCGCAGATGTACGATCGCGATTTCAAGCAGAGGAAGCTCGTGCGTTCCACCACCGAGCACACCATGCTCGGCATTCAGTGCCTGGTGACCGGTGACAGCCTTGCTCGGTACACCATCTGGGATGGGATCCGCGCGCTCGACTACCTGCTTTCGCGGCCCGAGGTAGACAAGGGCCGCGTCGCCTGTACCGGCAACTCGGGCGGCGGGACCCATACGGCCTATCTTTCGGCGCTCGACGACCGGATCGGAGTGGCCGCTCCCTCCTGCTATCTCACGTCCTGGAGCAAGCTACTCGATACCATTGGGCCGCAGGACGCCGAGCAACTCATCATGCCGTGGATCGGCGCCGGTCTCGATCACGGCGACTTCGTGATCGCATTCGCGCCGAAGCCATACCTGATCCTGTCGGCCATCCGGGACTTCTTTTCAATCGCCGGCGCACGCGCCACCTATGCAGAAGCACAAGCGCTCTACCAGCGGCTGGGCGCGGCGGAGAAGATCGCCATGTCCGAAGTGGACCGCGGGCACGGCTACCACCAGCCCAATCGTCTCGCGGCCTACCGCTGGCTGGCCCGCTGGTTGAAGGGTGAGGAAGACAACGAGCCCGAGCCGAACATCGACATCGCCGCGTTTCATGAGCTCGCCTGCACGGAAACCGGCCAAGTGGCGACATCGCTCGGCGGCGAGACGGTTTTCACGCTGAACAACAAGCGCGCGGAACGGCTCGATCCGGAGCTTCCCAAGATCGAAGGCGCCTCCGACCTGCCGAGCTACCGGCGCGAGATCCGGGACCGCGTCCGTAAGCTCGCCGTCATCGATTACCAGGCAGCGGACGTCGAAACAACGCCTTACGGCGCCATCCAGAGATCCGGCTACCGGGTTGAGAAGCTAACCTACGAGAGCGAACCGGGCATCCTGATTCCCGCGCTGGCGTTCGTCCCGGATGGCGGCCCCGAGCGGAAACCCGCCATCCTCTACGTTGATGGCAACGGCAAGTCGGCGGAGGGCCGCGAGGGCGGGGATATCGAATGGCTGGTCAAAACCGGCCACGTGGTTCTCGCACCGGATCTGCGTGGATTGGGAGAAACCCGCCAGCTTACGGAGGATAGCGGCTCCGACTGGCCGCGCTACTTCGGCGACTACAACAGCGCGATGACTTCGTTCCTGCTGGACGAAACGTTGGTGGGCATGCGCACCGTCGACGTTCTTCGCGGCCTTGATCTGCTCACGGCGCGCGATGACGTGGATTCAGACCGGATCTCGGGAATCGGCAAACGCGCCGGCGCCTTGCCGCTGCTGTACGCCGCGGTCCTGGACGAGCGCATCCAGCGGGTGGCGTTCGAAGAGATCCTCGTCTCCTACCGCTCGGTGGTCGAACACCGCATTCACCGGCAGGTGCTCGAGAACATCATTCCGGGGGTGCTCAAGCAGTTCGATCTCCAGGACCTGATTGCCGGGCTCGCGCCCCGGGATGTGCTCGTGGTCAATCCAGTCGACCCGTTGGGGAATCCGCTGTGGCCCGACCCCGCCAGGGACGCCTATGCACGGCCCATGGAGACCTACCGAACCGCGGGCGCAGCGGATTCCATCCGGATCGTCCGACGCGAACCCGAACAAAGCGTCGCCGATATCTACACCGCCTGGCGATAAGCGCTACTCTTCGAGCCGCGCCTCGGCCAGACCCTCGACCGGTACGTTGTGCAACTCGGCGTACTCGCGAATGATCTTCGCCAGTTGTGACTGCCATTTATCGAGTTCGAGACTCCGCTCGGGGGCCATCATGAACCCGAGGTCGGGAGTACGGTCTGCCCAATGGTCCTTCGTATCGTCGAGTTTGTGGAAGAACTCCTTGCCGCCGACGGAACGACCCTTGGGATACCGGCTCTTCCCGTAGACCTCCTTCAGGTCCGCGAAGATCTCCTCGCCCTCCCGGTGAAGGCTCTCCACGCGGTTGTGCGCGGAGACCAGGTGACCGATGGCCGTCCTCGGATTCCGCCCGCCCCCGCTGGCCCGCGCCTGCTCGAGCGAACGTTCGACATCGGCCAGGCCGTCGAGTAGCCGCCAATGATGTCCGACAAACCGCGCCAGGGCGTGGAACACCTCGAGATTGTAGTGGTTGCGGTCGGCTCGCCCCAGGTTCACGGCCAGCGTCTCGAGAAGCTGGTCATTCTCCAGCATGAGCTCACGCGCCTTTTCGATATAGTCCTCGTACATCTGCACAAACGTCGGCCGAATCGCGAGGCCGGGCATTGCGGGCAGCGGCGGCGGTTCCAGGGTGTAATCCCAGCGCGTCACGCCGATACCCTTGCCCCACGAGTTCCCATAACCCGGGCCCCGCGTATCCGACGCGACCCGGTCCCAGGTGGATTGCCAGCCGCGCGCCTGCCGCTGCATTGACCGGTAGATCTCCACCATGTTCGTCACACGCGGGCCGTAATAGCTCGCCATGAACTCGGCCGCGTGCTGCTGCACCGAAACGCGGCCTGGATTCCAGCCCCATTGCGCCACCGCGGACCACCCCAGCCAGAATGTCTCATTGTGGAGTCCGGAATCGTCCCACGCGGCCCCAAATGTCCCGATCGGATTTCCGCGCCAATGGCGTCCGTTCGCGATGCGATCGCGGGCCGATTCCAGCCGGCCCTCCGACACGCCGTTCTCGCCCTCCAGGGAGAGGTGATTCGGGAACAGAAACTCGCCGCCTTGCATGGACACATATGACAGTTGCCGCATGCCGAGCTCGTTCTCGGTTTTCAAGTATTCCTCCTCACCGATTACGCCGTCGATGAGTGTGGGCGGCAGCATCTTCACGTGTTTCGGCAACAGTGGATACTCGACCCAGGCGAGCGGGCGGCGGCCATGCTTCGCCAGGTGGTCGGTGGCTTTCTGAACGAACTCGGCCCACAGCCGGCTCCGGTTCTCTTCGTTATAGGGCGCACTGCAACGCTCGTCGATGCCGGCGTAGTAGACCTCGTCGGTCGACACGTAGAAATAGTCGACGCCCTTCGTGGCGGCGATCACGTCGTCATACATCGAGAAGATGAGTTCGTAGGTTTCGGGATCGCACATAGCGCTCTGGTAGTTGTTGCCGTCGGCGCGCAGGTGAGCGAACTTCGGATGCTTCAGCACATAAGCCATGTGCGCCGGCGCCTGGATGTTGGGGACCACCTGTATGTGCCTTTCGAGACCGTAGTCGACGATCTCCTGCAACTGCTCGGCGGTGAAGGCGCCGGGCGCCCCGATTACAGGGTGCGACGGGTACTCGAACTTGTCCTCCAGCTCGAAGCTGATCATGTTCGCTTTGAACCTCGCCGTCCAGTCGAGATAGCGTTTGAGGGTTTCTATTCGATCCTGGTGGTGCTTCGTGTCCCAATGCAGGAACCGAAGCTGCAGGCGCGGCCAGTCCTCGATCTCGCATGCCGGCAGGGTCAGCCTCCCGGCGTGGTCGCGTTTCAGAAGCTGGACGAACGTCTGCACGCCGTAGAACAGGCCCGGGTCGGCGTTACCCGTAATCTCGACAGCATCCGGCGTGATCCGCAATCGGTATGCCTGTTGATCGATGTCCGCCTCCGCCTCCGTGCTCACGGCGCCCGGCTGCACGGACAGCCTCACGATCCTGGCGGTTCCCGAGCCGCGCTCCAAACGCACTCCATGAAACTGCTCGACGTCCGCGATCAGAGACCGGAACGCAATGTTGGCGGCGTCGCCGTCCACGCGCCACTCATCGCTGAACACGACCGTCTCTTCATCCAACTGCACATTCTGAGGCGTTGGGACTACTGAATATCCCCGCAGCCAAAGTTCTGTAAGACTTCCGGCCATCGCCGGCGCAACGCAACTCAACAGAAAGAGCAAAAAGATCATGCCCTGAAAATAGCATTGGCTGGGCGCCGTGTCCAAGATTGGCGGCAGGGCGCGCAACGCAACAGCAGCGACGTGCGATTGGCGAAATGGCGTTTGCCTCGGATTTCGTGCAAGATGAGAATGAGAACGTGATTGTGGGGAGACCAACCTTCCTGCTCGCCTTTGCCGGTTTGCTCTGTGGGGGGCCGGCGTGGAGCC
>CAYLSS010000014.1:5515-7788 GCA_964385765.1 uncultured Solibacteraceae bacterium | reverse complement strand
CGCCACCAAGCGTCGAGCCGTCCGGGGGTGAGCTGCCTCCTCTGCCCGAACTCGACTGGGAGCAGTTTCCACCGGACGTGCGAAGGCAGATCGAAAGTGTCTACCTGCCGGCCGAGCGGAATCCCGACGACGCCCAGGCGGCCGGCATGCTGGGCATGATGCTGCACGCTCATCTCCTCCCCGAGGAAGCGGAGCCATGCTACACGCGCGCCCATACTTTGGAGCCTGACGATTTCCGTTGGACCTACTACCTGGGGATTGTCCGCGAAGGGCTCGGCCAGCGCGAGTCCGCTTTAAATCTGATCCGCGAAGCCGTGTCCATGGCGCCCCGTTACGCTCCGGCCCAGGTACGGCTGGGTGACCTGCTGCTCGAGAACGGCGAGCTCGAAGCGAGCGAGGCGCAGTACCGTAGCGCGATCGCGGTGAAGCCTGACCTTGCGTCAGCGCACCTGGGCCTCGGGCGCGTCCTCGTCGCCAAGGGCGAATTCGACTCCGCCGTCCAGGAGTTCGAACGCGCCGTCGAGATCGAACCCGACTACGCGCCGGCCTACTATGCCCTCGGCATGGCATACCGAAAGGTCAGGAACGTCGAGGGCGCGCGGGACGCACTGCGGCGGTTCCAGCAGGTCAAGGACGTGGAGACGCCGTCTTTCGATCCGGAGTTCGAAGCCGTGAGCGGCCTGCTGGGCGAAGCTCCTCCTTCGAGCGCCAGCCTCGATATTCCGGCGTCTGGTCTAGAGCAGACCGCGGCGGAACTTGAGCGCGCCCTCGAACAGGAGCCGCTGATGGTGACCGCTCATTCCACCCTCATCGCCATCTACTGGGAACTCGGCAAACCGGAACTGGCCGAGCAACACTACCGGGCCGCACTCGAGATAGATCCCGATTATGCGGAACTGCACTATAACTGGGGCATCATGCAATTGCTAGCCGGAAACCCGGAGGCGGCCGAGTCGTCATTAAGACGCGCAATCGATTTGGATCCGGAATATGCGGACGCCTTCGTCCAATACGGCCTGCTGCTCGAGCAGCAGCGGCGCCTGGACGAAGCGCTAAGAAACTATCGGAACGCCCTCGAGATCAACCCGGACCACCGGCGCGCTCATTATCGAATGGGCATCGCCATGTTCTCTCAGGGGAATCACGAGGAGGGCCTGCGTCACTTTGAGGAAACTACCAAGATCCGCGACCGCGAGACGCCGCGATTTTTCCTTCTGCTGGCACGGACACACGCGCATTTGGGTAACCGCAAGGCAGCGAAGGAATATCTCGAGAAGTCCCGTAACCTGGCGGAAGCGTTGGAAATGGACGATTTGATCGATCAACTGGATCAGGAGCGGCTTCGCCTGCTGGGCGGCGAGGGAATGCGTTGAAGCTACATCTGTCGATTATTGCGGGGGCCGGATTGTGTCTGGCGAACGGAACACTGGGCGCGCAGGAAAATGCGATCTTTGCCGAAGTCGCCGAGTCGGTCGGCCTTCGGTTCCAGCACTTCATTGGAACCACCGGGCAGTTCTACCTTCCGGAGATCATGACGCCCGGCGTCGCGATGCTCGATTACGACAACGACGGCGACATCGACCTCTATTTCCCGCAAGGCAAAGTGCTGGAGCCGGGCAAGACCCTGGCCGATAGTGTTTTCCCTCCACCAAAGGAGCACTTCCCCGGAAACCGCCTGTTCCGCAACGAGCTCATCCCCTCCGGCAAGCTCACCTTCACGGATGTCACCGACGAGGCCAGAGTGGCCGATGCCGACCGCTTCGCCGAAGGCGTCACCGTGGGCGACTACGACGGCGATGGCTTCGTGGATATCTACGTCTGCAACTACGGCCGCAACACCTTGTTTCGCAACAACGGCGACGGCACGTTTGCCGACGTCACCGAGGCGGCCGGCGTCGAGGGAGCGGAGTTCAGCACCAGCGCCGCGTTTGTGGACTATGACCATGACGATGATCTGGACCTCTTCGTGGTCCACTACAACACCTTTTCAATCGAGGGAAACAAGATCTGCAAGGCGAGTTCCGGCGAGCAGGACTACTGCGGGCCGACCGCGTTCTTTCCCATGCCGGATCGCCTCTATCGAAACGAGGGAGACGGCACCTTCACCGATGTGTCCCAAGAATCCGGGATCGCGACCGCCGAGGCCGGCCACGGCCTGAGTATCGTCTGTGCTGACTTTGATAACGACGGCCAGATCGACATCTACGTGGCCAATGACCAGACACCCAACCATCTCTGGGTCTATGACGGCGAGAGCAAATTCGAAGATATCG
>CAYLSS010000014.1:3789-5505 GCA_964385765.1 uncultured Solibacteraceae bacterium | reverse complement strand
CGCGTACAACGAGGAGGGCAACTCCGAAGCGAGCATGGGCGTGACGGCGGAAGACTTCGACGGCGACGGCGACATCGACATTTTCCTCGCCCATATTCAGGACGAGACCCACACGTTCTATGAGAACGACGGCGCCGGAAACTTCTTCGATGTAACCTCATCCATGGGCCTGGGACACACGAGCAGAGGAATCACAGGTTGGGGTACTCGCGGTTTCGATTACGACAACGACGGACTCCTGGATCTGTTCGTCAATAACGGCCTGGTCATGATGGACGGCGGGTCGCACGGCGAGGCGTTCCCGTACAAACAGAAGAACCAGCTTTTTCACAATCGGGGCGGCAAATTCCACGAGGTGTCTGCGGAAGCGGGACCCGCCTTTGACATTAGGGAAGCCGGACGCGGCGCCGCTTTCGGCGATATCGACAACGACGGCGACATCGACGTAGCCATGATCAACTGCAACGGCCCTGCCCGCCTCCTGCTCAACCAGGTTGGGAACCGGAATCATTGGCTGCAGGTGCGCCTGCTCGCCGGCGGCGGCAACCGGTTCGCGATCGGCGCCAAAGTCGCTCTGCTCCGCAAAGGTCAAGAACCGATCTGGCGGAGGGTCTCGGTCGACGGCAGCTATTTCAGCGCCAATGACCCGCGCATCCACTGGGGACTGGGCACGGAGGCCGACCTGGCCGCCGCACCCCCGGAAGCGGTATTGGCTCTCTGGCCCGACGGCAGCAAGGAGCAGTGGAAAGAGATCCAGCCCGACCGGCTGACTGTTTTGGAAAAAGGATCCGGAACGGCGGTCGAATAGAGTCGATGCATTTCCGGAGGGACACGCCTGCGGGCCCCGGTATTCTTCAATGACCCTGTCGGCCGTGCTCTACCGCGTAAAGCCGTTCCGGCTGATCTGCAGCCGCGCGGTACCGGCCAACTCCCCTGTGCCGAACATGTGATGGAAGGGAAGCGCCGAGGCGCCGATGATCGCCGCTTCTCCGCGGAGCGCTGATGGCCGAAGAATCAGGTTCTGGAAGTTCAGGAATTCGCGGCCGTCAGGAAACTGCTCCTGAATGACCGGCGCAAGCACCGGCCAGGCATCGGTGCAAGTGCCGTCGATCACGACGGCATCCGGGTCGAGCCCCCAGACCATGTTCGCAATCCCGATCCCTAAGTAACGGCCGGTTTCCCGCAGCGTCGTAATCGCAGTCTGGTCTCCCGACATCGCCAGGTGGCAAATCTCCCGCACGCATCCCGAAGCGTCTTTCCCCATAGGGAGCCTCCGCGATCCGTTGTGAGTTTGATACCGGGCGCAGACGGCCGCATCGCACACAAGCTTCTCGAGACAACCGGCGCGATCGTGCGTGGCGTGGTCCTGGTAGTCCGCAATCACCATCTGCCCGAACTCTCCGGCGGCCATGTGCTGGCCATAGTACAGGTTGCCGCCGACAACGATGCTGGCAGCCACGCCTTCGTCGACTCCCACCATCAGCATGCAATGCGCATCCTGAACGTCAGGACCGCCGTAGTGGTACTCCGCGAAGGCAGCGGCCCGGTTATCGTTCTCCACATGAACCGGTAAATGCAAGCGATCCTCGAGGAACCTCCGCACCGGAACATTCAACCAGGCCGGGTCGTGGCCACGCTCAACGATTCCGGTCCGGCTATTCACCAGGCCGCCGCTGATCACGCCCCGTTACCATCCTCATCGGGGGGGCTTTCAAG
>CAYLSS010000014.1:2227-3779 GCA_964385765.1 uncultured Solibacteraceae bacterium | reverse complement strand
TCTGTCCGTCCTTGCTCTCTTCCAGAATCAGCTCCAACCGGTCGGCGATCGCGGCCAGGGCCCTGGACGGCCCCGATGGAGTCTTGAAGTAGACGTTTTCAATGAAGCGGCCACTCAACGTCGCCAGCGAAACGCGGGTTTCCGCAATCCGAATGTCTACCCCGATAGAGCGGTGAACGTTTTCATCGAGTTGCAGCAACACCGCCGGCCGGCCCCCGGTCGAGCGGGCCACTCCATGCTCGGCCACCAGGTTCTCTTTCATGAGCTGAGCCACGCTTCTCGACACCGAGGCCTCCGACAGCCCCGAGCGTTTTGCTATCTCAGTCCGGGAAAGCCGCTGGTGCCGGCGCAAGAGGCTCAGGATCGTGGCTTGATTCCCGTTTGGCGAAGACAGCCGCTGCTGAACCGGATTCTCCATAAAAAAACCAGCATGGCGCAAGAGAGCAGGAAAGGCAAGACTTTTGTTCTGCATGCAAGGAAGCCAGTGCGCAGAGCACCCCCAGCGGCCAGAATTTTGTTGACAAATCACTCTCCGTGACGTAGGCTGTCCGCAAGCGCAAAAGCTCTTTCCATGTGGAAGAGTAGAGAGGCATCTTGTTCTCGTCAGCGTGAAAAGAAGTTGGCGCTTTCCGATTCTCTCGGTTGCAGAAGGGGTTTTAAGTCGTCGACGTCCCGACAAGGGGGAAAATTCATGATCAACAGCATATGTGCGCGGCACACAGGGGTTGCCGCAATCGTGCTGGCTTTGTTCTTCACGACGCTCGCGTATGGCCAGACAGGTCTTGGCAGCGTCGGAGGCACGGTCAGTGATCCGTCCGGCGCGGCCATTCCAGGCGCCCGGATAACTCTCACCAACCAGGAAACCGGTGTCGTTCGGCGTTCCGAAAGCAACGCCGTGGGCGCTTACCAGATTCCGAGCGTTCCCATCGGACCATACAGGCTCGCTGTCGAAGCCGACGGTTTCAAGACGTATGAAGGAACGTTCCAACTGCAGGCCGGCGAGGCCGTGAGAATCGACCCGAGCATGGAGGTCGGGGCGGTCGACACGATTGTTGAGGTTTCTGGCGCCGCGCCGGTAGTCACCACCGTCGGCATGGAAGTGTCCGACGTCAAGGATGCTCTGCGCATCCGCAATCTGCCGTTAAACGGCCGCAATATCACGAACCTGTTTACCCTCACGCCCGGCGTGGAAGGGGGCGGCAGCCCTCGCGTCAACGGCATGAAGGTCGGTTCGACCGAAATGACTCTTGACGGCATCTCATTGGTCGACCGGTTTGGCGGCGGCATGGCCCGCGTGCAACCCGGCCTCGACACCATTCAAGAGTTCCGCATCGAGACAACCGGCTCGAACGCCCGCAACTCCCGGCCGGCCACCGTCACCCTCGTCACCAAAGGCGGCACCAATGAGTTTCACGGCGCCGCCTTCTGGACGCACCGGAACAACTTCGGTGGCCTGCGCGCCCTCACCAGACAGGAGATACGCGCCGACGCCGACAGGCCCGCTCAATTGATCCGCAACGAATACGGCGCCTCGATCGGCGGACCGATCATC
>CAYLSS010000014.1:0-2217 GCA_964385765.1 uncultured Solibacteraceae bacterium | reverse complement strand
GACATTCTTCTTCGCGGCGTACGAGGGACGGCGCGTACGTCAGGGGAGGTTCGCTTCGGGATCGGTGGCGACTCCGGAGATATGGAATGGTGACCTAAGCGGCGCAGTCACCACTGGCGGCGTGCCCATCACCATCTATGATCCATTTTCCACCGGCGCCGATGGGACTCGAGTGCCTTTCGTCAACAATCAGATCCCGGCCAGCCTCCATCATCCGTTCCGGGACGCCATGCGCAGTGTCTCACCTGACCCGCAGGGCCCCAATGCCGGTGGCAACTTCTGGCTCGAGGAGAACTTCGAGGCTTTCTACCCCGATAAGCTCAATATCAACCAGATCACGGGGAAGGTCGACCACAACTTCTCGGACAGTGACAGCCTCTCCGCCCGATTCACCCGTTCGATCAACTCCAGCAAGGTCTTTGGCGGAAGATTCGGCATTCCGGTTCCTGGCAGCACTAACCAGGGCGGGAGCGGTCTCAGCGAAGCCAAAGTTCCGAACGGTATGGCGCGGTGGAACCACATCTTTTCGCCCACGGTGTTCAACGAGGTCCAGTTCTCGGTGCACCGCTCCGACAAGAGCTCCGGCACTCTCGGTAATGATGTCGCCTGGGCCGACAATCTCGGTCTGCCGAACCCGTTCGGTGTGACCGGCTGGCCAACCATTTGCGCCAGCGGCAACAACCCCTACGGCTTCAGCCGTTGGGGCTGCTGGGACGGCGACAACCGTAAGGACGAGATCCTGACCGCCTACCAGTTTGACGACAACGTCACCGTGGTGAAGGGCAAGCACAACATCAGCTTCGGCGGTAAGATCCGCTACGAGCAGAACGATGTCCAGGAACTCCAGCAGGCGCAAGGGAGTCACGACTTCGAATCCACTTGGACACAGCAGTGGGATGTCGAAAACAACGCCGCGCTGCCATTCACGGGATCCGGAATGGCCAGCGTGATTATGGGGACGCCGACCTTCCTCTCAAACCAGTTCAATCGTGGATTCTTCCGCTTCCGCCAGTGGGAAACCGGACTCTACTTCCATGACAGCTACAAGGTCAGCCCGAGACTGACTCTGGAACTCGGCGTCCGGTATGACCGCTGGACTCCGTACAGCGAGAAGTTCGATCGCCTGGTCAATGTCGACCTTACCCAAACAGCCAACCAGTTCCAGGTCATCACGCCGCACAGCACCACGATGGAGAGCATCGAGGGGATTCCTCCTTCCGTGCTTGAATCGTGGGCGGTTCGCGGACTGACGTGGACCACCGCGGACGCCGCCGGCTTCCCGGGGGCTTTGCTTCCGCAAGACAACAACAACTTCGCTCCACGAATCGGCGCCGCCTGGCGTGTTACCGACAACTGGGTGATCCGCGCCGGTTTCGGAATGTACTACTGGACGATGCCGTTGTCGCAGATCCTTCAGACATCGCGCTCCAATCCGCCGCTCAACCTCCGGTTCACCAACAACATCAGCAACCAGAACGGTCGGCAGGACTTCTACGCTCTGACTAACTCGCCGGGGGCAGATGATTTCGTCGGCCAGGCAATCGTGCCAACCGAAGGCATTGTTCCTCTCAGCACTCGCGCCCAGGCCATGATGCCCTGGGACGTTCGTGACTGGGTGGACAACCACTCTCGGAACTTCCACTTCACCATCGAGCGCACCTTAATGAGGGACACGGCTCTCCGCCTCAGCTACATCGGCACGCAGGGCCGCGACCTCGAGCAGCGCTTCCAGTTCAATGGACGCGAGTCGGAGTGGAACTACCAGGCACGGACCGGCGAAATCCGGCCCAGCAACCCGGACCTGCGCCGTGTCAACCCCGACTGGAATCTCCGGGCCGCCAACCACACCGGCTTCTCTGACAGCCACCTGCTCCAGGCCGAAGTCGAGCGCCGCTTCAGCAGCGGTCTCTCCTTCCAGGCCTTCTACACCTTCTCGCGAATGCTGACCACCAGTGACGCCGGTGGCTTCACTTCCGGCAACGGCAGCTTCAACGCCGTCGGCGGCGCCAACTTCGAGGTTCCGCAGGCCAACCAGATCCTTGGGGCTCCCAACTTGAGCTTCGACGACCGGCTGGATCTTGGCCACTACAACTCGGCCAACGTCCCGCCGCACCGCATCCGGTGGAACGGCCTCTATGATCTGCCGTTCGGTCAGGGAAAGAAGTGGGGGCATCTCCGTGTACTCGCGGATTGGAGGTGTCTCATGAACCCCGCTGT
>CAYLSS010000013.1:9643-14373 GCA_964385765.1 uncultured Solibacteraceae bacterium | reverse complement strand
TCCGCTCACGCCCAGGGGACCTGAGAGCTGCCATGCGGCCAGAGCGAGCAGGAAAGCCCTGTCCGCCCAGTTCAGGCGGCGCCAGATCTTCTTCCAGATCGACGACGGGTCCATGCGCTCAGTAGCGGGATCTGTGCATCGAAGGCAACTCCGCTTCCGGACCTCCCGGCGCGCCTTCCACATCCAGATAGTGCTTGGTCAGGCCGTCTTTGAGAATCTCAAAAGCGGTCTGTGGATCATCCGCCCACTCGAAAAGCTTCAGATCGTCCGCGCTGATTGTACCCTGCCGGACAAGTGCGTCGAAGTTGACGACCTCTTCCCAGAATTTCCGGCCGTAGAGGACTGTCACGATCTTCTTGGCGAGCTTCTTTGTCTGCGCCAACGTCAGGATTTCGAACATTTCGTCGAGCGTGCCGAAACCGCCCGGAAGGATCACCATCGCCTTGGCTGGATAGGCGAACCAGAATTTCCGCATGAAGAAATAGCGGAACTCGAGTGAGAGTTCGTCGGTCGCATAAGGATTCGGCAGTTGCTCGAACGGCAGCCCGATGTTGAGACCGACTGAGCGGACGCCGGCGTCATGCGCTCCGCGGTTGGCCGCCTCCATGATCCCCGGCCCTCCGCCCGTGCAAACGACAAAGCGACGCGTCGATTCGGTGAGGCTCTCGGACCACTCCGAAAGCATCCGGGCCAGCACTCTGGCGTCGCGGTAGTACTGGCTCAGTGGGCCCTCCTCGCGGATCCGGGCCGAACCGAAAAAGACAACTGTATCGTAGATGCGTTCATGCCGGAACTGCGAAAGCGGATAGAGGAACTCCGCCAGAATCCGGAGCGCCCGGCCGTCCCGGCTCTCGAGAAAATCGTCGTTCTTGTATGCAAGCGGTTTGCGAGCCTCGTTGCCGTCGTTATTCATCGGATTCGGCCTCCGAGACTCTGCGATGGATCTCTTCCAGCTTGCGTTCCAGTTGTCGCATTCTCTTCACCATTTCCGGGAGCTTCGGAAACGCGGCTACCGCGCGACGCCACTCGCCGGCGTCGAATGCCGGCGACCCCGCCATCACCTGCCCCTTGGGCACATCCCTCGAAATACCGCTCTGAGCGTACATCGTCACGCCCTCTCCTATCACGAGGTGACCCGCAATCCCGACCTGCCCGGCCAGCAAGACATCTTTTTCCAAAATCGAGCTTCCGGCCAGCCCGACCTGCGCGCAAATAATGTTGTCTTCGCCGACAACGCTCGCGTGACCCACCTGCACCAGGTTATCCAGCTTCGCTCCCCGCTTGATTCTCGTTTCGCCCACTGTCGCCCGATCGATCGCCGACAAACTCTGGATTTCCACGTCATCTTCGATAACGGCGACGCCGGATTGGACGATCTTATAGTGTGTACCGTCGCTGCGCTTCGCGAACCCGAAGCCGTCGCCGCCAATCACCGTGCCATTCTGCACGATGACCCGATCGCCGATGCGGCAGTATTCACGTACCACGACATGCGAATGAGCGTAGAAGTCATCGCCGATCTCGGTCCCTTCGTAAATCACCACATGGGGATGCAGAACGGCGTTCCGGCCGATGACCACCCTGTCTCCCACGACGCTGTAGGCGCCGATCGAAGCTCCCGGTCCGATTTCGGCCGACCCGGCAATGACGGCGGTCGGATGTATCCCGGGCCGCGGTCTGGGGGGACGGTAGAACAGCTCGAGAGCCCGGGCGAAATCGAGGTAGGGATTCTCCGAAACGAGAAAGCTCATCCCGGCGCCGGGAATCGGGTGCTTTACCAGAATCGCGGCTGCTCGCGACTGCTTCACCCGTCCGGCGTAGCGCGGGTTGGCGAGAAACGTCAGATCGGAGGGTCCGGCATGCTCGATTCCGGCGACTCCCGTGATGTCGATCTCGCCATCTCCGATGACTTTACACCCCAGTCTTTCCGCAATTGCAAGAAGTTGCATTGTGCTGCCAAAACTTCAGGTTACACTGAAGGTATGAGGTGCGCCACCTGGCTGGCCGCGATCATGCTCATCGCGGTCGCCGGAGTCGCTGATGTGCAGGATCAGCCCTCCGAAATCGAAGAAGCAGTCCAGGAATTCAAGATCCAGACGCAGGAGCGTGGCCTGCGCATCGATAGCCCCACAAAAGCCAAGAGTTTCATCAAGAGCGGGCTTCGCGACTGGCATGGGCGAGTCTTCTGGAACCTGCGAAACGATAACTTTGACGCCGTGCCCCACGAGGTGACCCAGACCACCGGCGATCAGGGCATTCTTCAGCGCAACCAGTTCGGGTTCAACGTATCCGGCCCGCTGGTGATTCCCAAAGTGTACAACGGCTCCAACAAAACCTTTGTTTCGATCTCCTATGAGGGCATGCGCGAAACAATTGGACGCTCCTATCTGGAGACGATTCCAATCGCCCCCGAACGCAGCGGCGATTTCTCCCAGACCGTCGACAATGCCGGCGATCCGTTGCCGATCTATGATCCGGCGTCGACAAGGCTGAATCCCGATTTCGATCCCTCCCGGCCGGTCTCGCTGGACAATCTCGAGTATCTGCGAGATCCCTTTCCGGCCAACCGCGTTCCTTCTGACCGGCTCGATCCTACCGCCGTCGAAGCCCTCAGTTTGTACCCCGCCGCGAATGTCAACATCGGGCCGTTCAACAGAAACAACTACTCGGTTTACGCGCCGGAGCAGAACGATGCCGACGGAATGCGCACCAAGATCGACCACACTCTGAACGATCGTCATAGACTGTCGGCCGGATTCAACTTCTCGAACGGCTTCTCCGGCCCGGTGAGTTTCTTTCCCAATGCCGCCGACCCCGGCCGCCCGGATCGTGACTTCCGCAGCCGAAGTGTTTCAGCCCAGCACTCATTCACAATCTCACCGAATAAGATTAATACGTTACGGGTCTCAGCCTGGTCCAGCACCTCCGAGAACCTCGCCGACAACGTAGCCGGCGATGTCGCCTTCCCGATCTACGACTTCGACCCCTACCTGTCGATGGGACGCTCCTTTCCAATCTCGCGGACAGCCCGGTCGGAGTTTCAAATCGACGAGGGCTTCACCACCCGCTTCGAGAAGCACAGCCTGCGCTTTTCGGCCGAGTTCCAACGGGAGCGCGTGAATTCCTTCTGGCCCCAATACCCGGCGGGCCGCTTTGATTTCACGTCGGGAATTACCAGCCTCCCCGGCATCGTCAATACCGGCCACGCCTTTGCCAGCTTCATGCTCGGGCTCGCTCAATATGGCGAGAGCAGCGTTGTTGAGAATCCCTCCTACTTTCGCCGGGATCTCGTGGAATTGAGCGTTCGCGACGAGTGGGAACTTCGGGACAACCTGACCCTGTCGCTGGGCATGGGCATGCAGCTCAGCACACCGCGGGTGGAGAAGTTCGACCGCCAGTCGACCGTGGACCTCGAGGAGCCCAATCCGGAGAATGGTCTGCCCGGCGCTCTTGTCTTTGCGGGGCGCGATGGCCACAGCCGGGCGTTTCGCGACGTCGAGGTGCGACCCGAGCCCCAAGTCTCGCTTGCCTGGAGCCCGTTTGGAGGCGAGAACGTTTTGCGTTTCAGATACGGCCGGTCATACCGCTCCCTGCCCCTTAACTCCGGTCAATGGGGGACGCAAGGCTTTTATGGGACGCCGACCTTTCTGTCCGACAACCCGCAACTGGTTCCGGCGGTCACTCTCTCCGAAGGCTTGCCGCTTGATCAACCGCTTCCGAATCTCCAACCGGACGCCGCCAACGACACTGTAGCCGATTTGGTCGACACAACCGGGCGCTTGCCGAAGTATGACTTCGCACGCCTCTCGATCGAGCGACAACTGCCGGGCTCATTTCTCATGACCTTCGGTTTCAACTACACCCGCGGCCGCAACATGCTGGCCGACAACGACGGCGCAAATCCGAACGCCGTGCCGCTCGATGATCTCGGCTTTCGTGACCTGCTCAATAATGACGCCTTCAATCGGTCTCGCCGACCTTATCCGCAGTACCGGCGTTTCGATGTTTCCCGGCTCTATCCGATCGGAAACTATGAGCGGAGCGAAGGTTATCTGCGAATGGAGAAGCGCACCTCCCAGGGGTTGTCTCTCCGCATGGTCTACGAATACTCCAAGCAAATGGACGACTATGACGGAGGCGACGGCCTGCAGGACTACTATCATCGTAAAAAGGAGTGGTCGCTCAACCGGTGGGCGGATCCTCATACCCTCTCCTTGACTTATATTTACGAGTTGCCGTTCGGTCCCAACAAGCCATTCCTGAACGCCAGTGACTGGCGGCGGTATCTGCTCGGAGGCTGGGCGATCAGCGGCATCACCAGCTATTCGAGTGGCGACCCCATTCAGCTTCGAGCACAGTTCAACAACACCGGCAACGTAGTGGATGACCTGTATGTGAATGCGGTGCCCGGCGTCGATCCGGTGGCGCCCCAGCAGAGCGCGGAACTTTGGTTCAATCCGGCTGCCTTTGTCAATCCTCCCGATTTCACTATCGGCAGCGTGGCCCGTACCCATCCGGTCCTGCGCAATCCCATTCGTCAGAATCACGACCTGTCAGTGACCAAGCGTATGAACATAACCTCGGAGCGCGCGCTCGAGTTCGTGGGAACCGCCTTCAATTTTCTAAATCATGCAAACTGGAACCGGCCTGACAACGAAATCGGAACATTTGCAAATCCTAACGCAAACGCAGGCAAGATCATCGGCTCCAGAGGCGGTCGTGTCATCCAA
>CAYLSS010000013.1:0-9633 GCA_964385765.1 uncultured Solibacteraceae bacterium | reverse complement strand
CAACTTGGGCTGAGGGTAACATTCTAGCCGTGCGCATCCTCATCACCGCGCTGTTGGCCGTTGCGTGGCTGGCCGCCGCCCCGCCGAGGACGCAAGTCAAGAGCATACGGATTCCTGTGTGGACAGCCACGGCGGAATCGCTTCAGGCCGACGACATCACCGCCGCCGTGGGCGGCCAGCCGGCCACTGTGGTGCGCCTTCGAGGTCCGGAAGACGATCTAATGGTGCTCCTGATCCTGGATCTGGTTGGCGACCTCAACGAAATAGATCTAGCCAGGCAGGCGCTGGCCGCATCGGTCGCCGAGATGCCCCCCAATACCTACATCGGCCTGATGCGGGCCCAGGATGGCCTCAAGGTTATCGAGGATCCGACGAATGATCGCGACGCAATCATCCAGGCGATCCAGACGTCCTCGGTGAGCGGCACGCCGGGCCTTCTCGAAACCGTGGAAACCGCGGCTGATCTCGGCGATTCGATCCTGCGGAAGGTAGCGGTGCGTCTGGCAATTTGCTACATCACCGATTCGGATGTCCGCGACTACCGTGAGGACTTCACCAATCCGGTCATCAACTACAGCGACCGGCGGGATCTGAGCCGACGGTTCCCTGAGGGACTGGTGCGCGAGCGCATTGCCAAGGTTGGGCAGCAGCTCAGCTATCGTCAGGTTCCGATCTTCATCGTTCACCTTGAGCGTTTCACTGACCGGCTCAATGAAGCCTACCAGTCGGGTCTCATGCAACTGGCCACAACGACTGGAGGACAAGCGGTCTTCTGCAACACAAACTCCGAGGTCGCTCCCGCCATCGAAGATACCCTGCGCAAGATTACCCGCCACTATGGCCTTGACCTTCGGGTTCCCGCCACTCGAGAGGATAACGTCGAGGTCTCCCTCGAAAGCCCTCGCGGGGAACTCACCTATCGCAGCCGGATACACCTTCGAAAAGGAATAAGTCGCTGATCTCCAGGTGATATCATGAGGACATGACGGGCGGACGTGCATCTTTCATCTGGCTCGTGCTGCTGGGCGCTGGCATCGGACTGTTCGCAGGCGTGTGGCTCGTCCCACACCTGCATCGCGTCTATCAGCAAACAACTGCCCTCGACACGTTGGAAAAGGAAGGGGAGCGGCTCGCGGCCCAAGTCGAGAAGCTAACCGAGGAATTGAAGCGCACCGTTACCGAACCCAGCACCGGGGCAGACGATTCGAGCAAGGATCTCGCGATGGCCAGGGCGAGAGCCCGCCAAGAACAAGCCAAGCGCCTCACCGAGATCCGGCTGCTGAGTGAAACTCAGGAAAAGCTTGTCGAGGCGTCGATAACCATTGACGAACTCAAAGCGAAGGTCGCCGATCTTGAACAATCAGTCGAGCATCTCCGCAGCGACAACAGGCAGTTAGCCGAGAAGGAAACAGAGCTGGCCGGACGGCTTGAGCGTGCCAACCGCGTAATTGACGCCATGCGGGAAGAACTGCGAGGCAACACCACGCGGCTGGTCAAGATGGAGGCGCGCAACCGCGAACTCCGGCAAGAAAAGGGCGACGCCTGGAAGAAGGTGACCGAGGCTCGGAACCTGTTTAACGAGCTGGAGGACATCTATCTGCGCCGCGAGAACCTCCTCAACGGGATCGAAAGACGCTACCGCGAGGTGGCCGACGACTACAGAACGGCATCTTTGCAACTCGCCAACCAGAGTCTGTCCGCTGACAACGAAAGCCTCGATCTGTCACGTATCCAGAATCTGCTGTCTCTCACCGACGACGATCTGCGGCAGCTTCAAGCCCTTCACGCTCGCTCGAAGCAACTGCAAAGCAAACTGGGCCAGAAGTTCTAGTAGCCGCGCATTGGCCACCCAGTTATCCACACTCATCAGTCCGCCTGCAGCAACAACGCCCAGTCCTGGCCTGCGTCCGAGGGCGGATCGCCGATCGATCGAACTCCGCCGCCCGAGATCGTGCGTCGTTCGCCCTCATACTCGCCCGTCCGCGGGTTGTACCAGCGAAGCGAGAAGTCCCCGGTCGCCCCACTCAAATCGATCCTTCCACCGGGCCTTCCCGACGGCAGGTACACCGCATAGACCTCGCCGGCGCTTGCGAACACCTGCGCGTCCAACTGGAATGACCGTCCCCCACCGAGCCCTACCTCGATCGTTCCCTCGCCATCCACCAACTCGTCGGCCGGCTCCATCTCGTGAAACGGCAGATCTTCCACGAAGCGCCGCGCATACCAGGTGTAGTTCCAAAGCGCCTCTCGCTGCTCGCTCTTAAACGTATCCACCTTGAGCAACCCTTCGAGGATGAACTCGATCATACCGCCGGATAGCAGCGTGGGCCACAGCTTCTGCTTACGATGGGCCTCCGCGTCATCCACCGGAATCCATGACTTGTTGCCGCCGGCATCCACCGTGAACTCATCCATCGACGCCGGCAGCGGACGCCCGGCGGACGCCGACTCGCGACGGATCGCCTCGACCACGGCGTCAATCCGCCGCTGGTTGAGCTGCACCGACGTCAGCGAGAACCGGTCGTCGCCGAACAGGAAGGCCAGCATCTCGAGCGGGTCGCCGGCCGAGTGGACGGTGATCGGATGGTCGTAAGGATCCACCGCCTGGATGTAGCCGGCAAAGGCGCGAATCCGGTCCGGCCCGAAGTTGAACCGCAGATTGTACTCCTCGCAAAGATTCCATTCGAGCGCCAGATGATGGCCGAAGCGGGCGATGATCTCGCGATAATAGAGCTTTCGTTCGACGCCCAGCTCTCCGTTGTCGAGTTCGCGTTTGTTGGCCTCCTCGGCTTCGTTCAAAACGAAATGCAGGAAGACGCCATTTCGCTGGGCATGGGCAAAGACCGTTTCCCACTGGTCGAGCTTCGAGAGATCGAAGTGCAGGTTGTCGTTCACCGCACTGCCGGCCGGATCCGGATCTCCGGCCCAAGGCCAGACGTCCTGGCCATCCCCGCCGATGTTCATCACCAGGAAGTAGATGCTGTTGACGCCCCGCGACGCCAGGTAGTTGATCGCCCCGATGATCGCCTTGCCCTGGCCGTCTCCCCAGTCCGGATCGCCGTCTTGCCAGTCCGATACGTGATCGGCATAGCGATGGCTGGGAGGTGTATTGTCGAAACCAGCGTAGGCCAGCAGGTTCTCGGGTGAGTCGGCGCCGCCGCGAATCCAGTAGGGGCCGTCGGCGAACTTCAAGTAGTGCTCGCCAACGTATTCGAGGCGCCCCCACTTGAAGAAGCCGGGCGCCTCTGGATCGCTTGGGCCCACGGCGAATGATCCTGCAGCGCCGTCGAAGGCGGCGGCCTCTCCGGCATCCGGTTCAAGCGAGACGGCGACCTGCTCGCCCTGCCGGAACGACGCCTGGTAGCGCCAATCGCCCGCTTCATCGGGCGTAAACAGGGCCCGCCACCGGTCCTCGCCAGCGAAGTATCCGGGAACGTCGTACTCCTGCCCCGACGGCCCGCGAAACAGCACCTGAAGACGGTAGTCCAGGAACGGGTTCGGATCGCTGTCCGTTTCGGCATGCTCCGGCCCCCGGAAGTCGAGCGTGGCCGGATGCCAGACACGCAGATCGCCCGAAAGCTCTGCCGTGGGTCCCGCGCACGACACCGCGAGAATCGCGCCCAACGCCGGCGCGAGCGTCGCCCATCTCAGTTGGTTCATCTATAGTCGGCCCCTGTCAGGCTGCGCTCCACTGACCGCTGCCAGTCGCGGAGGACACTCTCCATCTCCTGTACCTTCTCGGGGTGCCTGTCCGCCACGTCATTCTCTTCAATCAGGTCGGTCTTCATGTCGTAGAGTTCCAGGGACTCTCCATCCGGCGTAACCAGTTTGTAGCGGTTGCCGATCAGCGCGGCCATGCCGGTGAGATTCTCCGTTCGCGCTTCGGGATATCGAAAGTTCCGGAACTGGATCTGGTAGACCTTGGAGGTCGGCACCTCGCCCTGTTGGAGCTTGGGATCGATCCACTGCCCTTGATCGGGATCCATATGGCTCCGGTCATAGCGCCAGAAGGCAATGGGGTCCGGCCGCTCGCTCATCCGTCCCTCGAACAGCGGAACAAGGCTGATCCCGTCCAACGGCCTGTCGGGCAGCGGAACGTCCAGGATGTCGCAGATGGTCGGCAGGATGTCGCTGGTCACCACCGGGACGGCCGTGACTCCCGATTCGACGCGGGACGGCCACTCCAGTACGGCCGGCACCCTGATGCCACCTTCGTAAACGTTGCCTTTGCTCCCGCGGAGCCTGGTCCAGACACAGACGTCTCGTGGCGTTCCGTTGTCGCTCATGTACCAGACCAGCGTGTTGTCGCGCACGCCTGCTTCACGAAGGTACTCGCGCAACTGGCCGACGGCGCGGTCCATCGCCACGATCTCGCCCAACCGGTGGCGGAGACGCGGGTCGAGCCGCGCGTAGGGGATGAGGTCCTGGTCGATGGCCGCGTAGGGTTCGTGCACCGAACCGAACCAGACAAGGGTGAAGAACGGCTGGTCGCGCTCCACCGCTTTTTGGATGAAGCGGATCGCCTCGGCCACCACCACTTCCGAACTCTCGCCGGGAATCTGCTCGGGCGGCGCCCCGTTGCGCGCCAGCGGCGGATTATAGCTGAAGAAATTATCATGCGACAGCCACTCATCGAAGCCGAGCGCTCCCGGATTGGTCGGCGATCCGGCCCGCACCGGACCCACGTGCCACTTCCCGAAGTGGCCGGTCGCGTAGCCGGCGTCCTTCATGATCCCGCCGAGCGTGCGCTCTTCGGGGCGGATCGAGAAGTTCGGCCCGAAGGTTCCGAACCGGTTCGGATGCCGCCCGGTGAGGATGCTGCCTCGCGTCGGCGAGCAAATGGGCGCGGCCGCATAGAAGCGGTCAAAGCGCAGGCCATCGGCGGCCATTTCGTCAAGCACCGGCGTCTTGAGGTGCGGATGACCGTTGTAGCCGGTCTCATGCCAGCCATGGTCGTCGGCGAGGACGAGGACGATGTTCGGCCGCGACTGCGGCAGCAGCGGCGTAATCGTCGCGATCAAGAGAAGGACAAGCTTACCCATGATACCCGAATTGTATTCCATGCCGCGGTTTGCAGGGTTTGCAGTATGAATACCACCTGGTCCAGAATGCACGGCTCGAAGCGTGAGGCCTCGACGGAAGGCCGCGCTCGCTTTCCAGCAGCGCTAGAGAGGGGGGGACAAGTTGCGTGAGATCATGCTTTCTCCGATCAACGGAGAACAGTCGCCCAGTCCCAGCCGCTGCTGTTTGTCCTGCAGCGTGATCTGCGCTGAAACAGCAATTGGCCCAACTGCGTATTTGCAGGCTGAGGCGGTTGCGAAGCCTGCAATGTCAACCCACGTAGTTGACGTATGCGTAGTATGCTGGGACGTTCATGCAACTGTGGATTACGCTCACGCTCGATCACCTCGGGTTCGCCGCGGAGCAAGACGGAGAATGCCCCACGGGAGCCTAACCGTTTCAGGATTGCCCCCACGGTTGGCGGAGAGCCTGGGAGAGCCGTTCGTGAAATGGAGTTTGGCGTCCCCAAGGGGATTCGAACCCCTGTTGCCGCCGTGAAAGGGCGGTGTCCTAGGCCGACTAGACGATGGGGACACAGGAAGACTGCTTCACTTCAATCTAGCTGTTTCGAAAACGGTACGTCAACTCGAGAAGCACTGCCGCCCCTGCCCTACAGGGTTTTCAGGTAGGCAAGCATGTCGGCTTTTTCTTCTTCCGTAAGGATATCCTTGTAGGCGGGCATCCCGCCGCCACCATCATTGATGATGGCCAAAACGTTCTCATCAGTGGGTTTTTTGCCGTTCGCCATCTTTTCTTTCTTGTAAAGGCCCATCAGGCTGGGCCCAATCTTCTTCTCAGGCGTATCCACTTGGTGACAAACACCGCATTGCGCAAACAGTTCCTTGCCCGCCTCCGCGTCGGCAGCGGACGAGACCTGAGCTGCTGCCAGCCCAAGGCAGACGACACAGGCCAAGGTCATCAGTGTTTTCATGTACTGTGGGTTTCCTCCTCTGGTATCCGATTCTAGTTTACAATCTTCCAGATGCGCCCCGCCATTATCCTGTTCGCCAAAGCGCCTCGACCGGGACGCGTGAAGACACGCCTCCAGCCACAGGTCACCTCAGAGCAGGCGGCGCTGCTCCATTCCGCCTTCGTCGAAGATATGCTCGATATGCTGCTGACTTTCGACTCCACGGCTGATGTGGAGTTGCACACCGACATTTCAACAGATGCATGGTCCCGCCGCCGCGTTGCACGGGCGACACAGGCGGAGGGCGATCTCGGCGCCCGCATGCTGGCGGCCCTCGACAGGGGACTCGCCGCCGGCCGCCCACGAGTGATGATTGTCGGCTCCGATGTCCCTTCGCTTCCCCCCCACCATCTGGCGGAGATGCTCGGCGTCGACGCCGACGTTGCCATCGGGCCATCCGAGGACGGCGGCTATTACGCCATCGCCTGCCGGCGCACGGAACCCGGCATGTTCGGCGAGATGGAGTGGTCGGCGCCCCGAACGCTCGAACAAACCGTGCGTTCCTGTGTAACGATCGGGCTGAGCGTCACTGTGTGCCGGCCGTGGTACGACATCGACACACCGGAAGACCTGCGCCGGCTCGCCCGTGATCAAGCCCTGCCCGGCCATACCCGCCAGTGGTTCCTTCGCCATGCGCCGGAACTGCTTGTTCCGAAAATGAAACAGTAGCTACATCGGAACGATCTATCATGTTGTTATGAGGATTCTCCTCTTCAGCGGCAAAGGAGGCGTAGGGAAAACCAGCATCGCGGCTGCGACCGGGGTCCGTCTGGCACAGCAGGGCAAGCGAACCCTCGTCATGAGCGTGGACCCGGCCCACAGCCTCAGTGATTCCTTCGATCTTGGCGCGGACCTCTTCGGGGGGGTTACCGCCGATCCCTATGACGTGAGCCCCAATCTCCTGATTCAGGAAGTCAACATCCAAAAGGAAATCAAACGGCATTGGAAAGAGATCGCCTCCTATGTGGTGGCGATTCTGCGGACCAGCGGAATCAGCGAGGTGGAAGCGGAGGAACTGGCCATCCTGCCTGGGATGGAAGAGCTGAGCGCGATGATGTACGTCAACGAGTACCGGAAGCAAAACCGGTACGAGGTGATTGTCCTCGATTGCGCGCCGACCGCCGAGTCAATGCGGTTCATCAGCATGCCGACCACCCTCGAGTGGTACATGAAACACATCTTTCCATTCCAGCGCACTGTCGTCAAAGCAGTCCGTCCTTTCGCGAACCGCGTCTCTCCGGTCGAGCTGCCGACAGACCGCTATTTCGCCAATGTCAAGGACTTGTTCAGCAAGCTCGAGGGCATCGACGAGCTGATCGAGGACCCGAAGCGAACCAGTGTCCGGCTGGTGACCAATCCCGAGAAGATGGTGTTGCGGGAGACCCAGCGGGCCTTCGTCTATTTCTCGCTGCACGGCCTCACGGTCGATCAGGTGATCGCTAACCGCGTCCTTCCCCCCGAAGTCAATGATCAGTTCTTCTCGATCTGGCAGCGCACCCAAGGCGAAATGCTCCGGGAGATGGAAGCTTACTTCGCCCCGGTCCGAGTCCGGCAAGTCCCGCTGTTCACCCAGGAGGTACTCGGGCGGGAACGGCTTGAGCAACTGGCGGACTGTCTGTATCCCGATGGCGAGGACCCCTCGGAGCCGGCGAGTCTCGAGCGCCCCTACACCTTCCAGAAGGTGAACGGGCATTATGAGGTACGCTTGCAGTTGCCCTTCACTACCAAAGCCGAAATCGGGTTGTTCAAGAAGGGAGACGAACTCGTCGTGGAGATCGGAAGTCTGCGACGGCATATCGGACTTCCGGTATCAATGGTGGGCTTGTCCCCGACGCGCGCCCGGCTGGAGAATCGTCAACTCACAGTTGAAATGAGGGAGGTTTCATGAGCGAGAACGAGAGCGACCGGCAAGAGGGTCACGACTGTTTCTGCATGGGTACCGGACCGGAGATGTTCGCGATCTTCAAGAAACTGAATCCTGAGTCCGCGCGCAAGCACTTCCGCGCCGCCCGCATCGAGTTTCTCAAAGGGATGCGGGAGCTGATCGACAAGCGGATCGCCGATCTTTCGAGGGAATCGGAAACCAAAGGCACCAAGGTCTCGGTAGAGTAATCGCGACTCGCCGGCGCCCCGTCCGCCCGCCGTGCCGGTCTCGCCCTCCCACTGCATCTTCTGGCCCGGACGCGCATCAAAGAAACGTTGACCATACCTTAGGAGGGACCATATATGGCTGAATTGAAGGTGGGCGACGCCGCCCCCCCGATCACCATCGAGACGGATTCGGGAGAAACGTTCCAGCTTTCGGACTTAAAGGGCAAGCGCGTCGTGCTGTACTTCTATCCGAAGGCCGACACACCAGGCTGCACGAAAGAGTCCTGTAGCTTCCGCGATAACCTGTCGGAATTCAAGAAACGGAACGTTGAGGTCCTGGGCGTCTCACCGGACAATGTCAGCAAGCAGGCCAAGTTCAAGCGGAAGTACGACCTCACTTTCCCACTCCTGGCTGACGCCGAGCACAAGGTCGCCGAGGCTTACGGAGTGTGGAAACAAAAGAGCATGCTTGGAAAGAAGTACATGGGCGTCGAACGGACGACCTTCATCATCGACGAGGAAGGCAAGATCGCCCACATCTTTCCGAAGGTGAAGGTGGACGGGCACACGCAAGAGGTGCTCGCGGCACTGAATTAGGCTTGATTCGATTCAGTACCGGCAGGGCTTCAAGAAAAGCAAAGTACGGTCGAAGAAAGTGCCCCTGGGCTTCATCCCGAGGGCGTGTTGTTCGATCAGGGCGACTGTCTCCCGCTGGCAGGTCATCAGAGTGAACCGGTCAATGTCGTTGGCGCCGAGCAAAGCGGGGTCGAGCGCCGTCAGACCGGCGTGATTCGTTTGGGACGGGTCGGCGTCGCGATCAAGCAAGACTCGGACGATCTCGTTGTGGCCATAGGCCGCCGCCAGCATCAGCGGTGTGGGCCGGCAGCCTCGCACATAGGGTACCCCTGGTCACCGTCTTTCCCTTGGCCGGCGTATTGCCCGGTCGAAGCCGGCTGGGGATCGGAACCCTTCGCCGCTGGCTTTCAGACCAGCCAGCGGCGCGCGATTTGGTCATTTTCGTCAGCCGTAATAAGCCAATCCATCAGCCGGCCCTTGAGGTCGCTAACCACCGAACGGCGGCCCGGGTCGCCGAACAGGTTGTTCCACTCGTCCGGGTCCTCTTCGAGATCGTACAACTCGCCGCCATGTCCGACGTAATAGTTGAGCTTCCACCGGTTCGTACGGATCATCTTCGCGTCCGGATGCCGGATTCCCCCCACGCCTTTACCGGGGACAAAGAAGAAGCCTTCATCTCCCCGCGTGATCACTTCCGGCATGATGTTCTCCGCGAAGAGGGCGTCCCGGGAGCGGTACAAGCTTTGATTTCCGGCAATCAGCGGGAGGAAGCTGCGGCCCTGCGTGTGCGGCGGCAGCTCCAGTTGCTCGAAGCCGAGGCTGTCGCGTGCGTGGAAGCGCACCTTGCGGAACATAGGAATCGAGGTGGTGACCGTCACGTCGCCGAAGCCCACCCGCGCGGCCCCGCGCAGGTTGAACCCGGCCAGCATCGCCGG
>CAYLSS010000012.1:0-14653 GCA_964385765.1 uncultured Solibacteraceae bacterium | reverse complement strand
TGGACCTTGCCGGCCTCGATCACCGAACCGTTTCCCATGCTGTCACGGTGCTCCAGGGCGCCGTCCAGCATGTAGGTGACGATCTCCATATCGCGATGCGGATGCATGGGAAAACCGCCGCCGGGTGCAATCCGATCCTCGTTCAGGACCCTGAGGTGCCCAAACCCCATGTGGTCGGGATCGTAATATCTGTCGAACGAGAAGGTGAACCGCGTATCCAGCCAGTCCAGCTTGTTCTTCCCTCGTTCATCGGATGGTCGTACTCGTATCATCGATCTGCCCCTCCCTTCTCTTTGGATTCCGGTCGCGCCGCAGCAATCACTTCATCCAGCAGCGCGATGAGTTGCTCGAGTTTGGTTCGCCCGATTTGCCCGATTCGTTCCCGGTGCATATTCCTCACCGGGACATCCATGGCATCGACCAGCCGCAGCCCCTCCTCGGCGATCCAGACCTGCACTACACGGCGGTCCTGTTCCTGCCGCGCCCGCTTCACCAGCCCGCGGGCTTCCAACCGGTCTAGCAGGCGTGTAATGTCGGGATCCCGGGTGATCAGGCGCTGTCCGATCTCACCGCACGGCAAACCGTCGCTGCCGGCGCCTCTGAGTATGCGCAGTACGTTGTACTGCGTCGGCGAAAGATTGAAAACCTTGAGCAACCCGCTGATGGCCTGAAGCTGAAGGTCCGCCGCCCGCTGCAACATGAGAAAGACCTCTTCTTCGAGCAACGGTTCGAGCTTCTTCTTCGGCACTGATCGGAGTTCCTGGTTTCATGTTATGTGTTCAAACAACTATTGTCAAGAGGAGTGTTTTTGCATTGTTGGCTGCGGGCGGCTGGGCACCACGCGGAGATGGATGCCATGAGGTGTGGGGGATGCACTGCGCCGGGCGAGGCGCGCGAAGAGGATGGGCGACGGTGCGGCGCCGAGTTTAGTCGGCGGCGGCCGCGGGGGCATGGGGGAGGCTGCGGCCTGGCAAAACTTTGCCCGGGTTGAGGCGGCCGCTGGGATCGAAGAGATCCTTCAACTCACCCATGAGGTCGAGCGAGGGCTGCGAGAACTGCTTCGACATCATCTGCAGCTTCTCGATACCCACGCCGTGCTCTCCCGTGATCGAACCTCCGTATTCGAGGCATTTCTCGAGGATGTCGAAGCCCGCCTGGAGGGCGCGCTCCTGTTCGCCGGGCCGGCGCATGTTGAAGAGGATGATGGGGTGCATGTTGCCGTCGCCGGCGTGGAAGATGTTGCTGATGGTGAGCCCGTACTTTTCAGAAACCTCCTGGACATACTGGAGCGTGGCCGGGATCTTGCTTCGCGGCACCATGCCGTCCTGGACGAGAAAGAACGGGCTGACACGTCCGATGGCTCCGAATGCGTTCTTCCGGCCCTTCCACAGAAGCGCCCGTTCCGCAGCCGACTTTGCTTGCCGAATCTCCCTGGCCCGGCAATGGCGGCAGACATCGATGATCTGACCGATCTGCTCCTCGATTGCCTCTTTCAGTCCTTCGACCTCGATCAGCAGAACGGCCGCTGCGTCTTTCGGGTAGCCGGCGTTGGTTGCTTCCTCGACCATCTTCAGCATCACGCCATCCATCATCTCGAGCGCCACGGGCGTGATTCCGCGGGCAGTGATCTCGGAGACGGTTGCGCCGCAGTCCTCGGCGGACTCATAAACAGCCAGCACCGTTTTCACGGCCTCGGGCTTGCGCATCAGCCGGACAATGACCTTGGTCACGAGTACGAGCATGCCCTCGGAGCCGGTAAAGAATCCGGTGAGATCATAGCCGGGCAGGTCGGATTGAGGGCCTCCGGCTTCGATAATGCTTCCGTCCTCCAGGACCACCTCGAGGCCGAGCACATGGTTTGCCGTGACTCCATAGGCAAGCGTGTGCGGTCCGGCGGCATTCTCGCTGACGTTACCGCCAATGGTGCAGGCTTTCTGGCTGGACGGGTCCGGCGCGTAGAAGTAGCCGTCGGCTTCCACGGCGGCCGTAATATCGAGGTTCACCACCCCGGGCTGCACGACGGCTCGTTCGTTGGCCAGGTCAATCTCCAGGATCCGGTTCATCCGGGAAAATGCGATCACGACACCGCCGGCCAGCGGGATGGCTCCGCCGCTCAGGCCGGTACCGGCGCCGCGTCCGACGATGGCGAGACCGTATTGGCGGGTGATGCGGACGATGCCCGCCACATCTTCGGTCGAGCGGGGGAAGACCACCAATTCGGGGCGCGCCTTGTCGACGGCGCCGTCGTACTCGTACAGAGTGAGATCTTCAGGTCGATCGAGGTAGCCCCGCGAACCCAGCAGGTCAGCGAGTTCTTTATTGGCCTTTGGTGGGATCATCCTCTCCCTCCCAGCAGTCGACGGCTCCCTTTGCGGTGGTTCAGCGCTAGAGCAGCGACCGTAAGTAGCTTATCATCCGCTCGTCATCCCAGGTGGTGGGACCCACGATCTTCTGGACCACCTTGCCATTGGAACCGATGATGTAGGTCTCCGGATAGCGGTAGGTCCCGTAGCGGTCACTGATGCTCGCGTCCGGATCGCGCGCAGTCAGGAACGTGATGCGATGATTTTCAACAAAGCCGCGATAAGCGGCCTCGTCCTCGTCGACGCTCACGCCCAGCACCACGACGCCCTCGCTCTTGAGCCTCTCGTACATGGCGCTCAGCGACGGCAACTCTTCGATGCAGGGCGGGCACCAGGTTGCCCAGAAGTTGAGCACCAGGACCTTGCCCCCGAAATCGGATTGCGATACGGTCAAGCCGCCGTCGGTACGGATCGAGAAGTGGGGCGCCCGGTCGCCGACCCCGACGACGCGGTCGCGCATCGTGTCACCGAGCACTGCGAGCAAAGCGACTAGCAGCACGGCGATCAACGCCTGTAAAATGCGGTCAGTCTGCGAACGGGCCATGAGCTTCTGGCTCCATTTTAAGGTATCCGCGGGCAGAAGAGTCACATCCAAAGGCATAGGGTCAGCATCTCACCGGCAATCCATATGCGCATCACAAGAAAAGTGGAATTTTCCGCATCCCATATCTGCCGCCGGCCGGAGCTATCGGACGAGGAGAACGCACGGTTGTACGGCGCCGCCGCGAACCCTCATGGCCATGGTCACAACTACGTGGCGGAGGTTACCCTCGAGGGCGAGCCCGATCCGGTCACCGGCATGGTTTACGACCTGAAAGATCTCAAGCAGGTGCTTGACGCCGAGATTATGGGTCCCTACGACCATCGGTTCCTGAACTACGAAGTGCCGGAATTCGGTGAAGTCGTGCCGACGGCCGAGAACATTGCGAGAGATATCTGGCGCCGGCTCGACCCGCATTTCGGCGGCGCAGTCCGGCTCCGTTCGGTGCGTCTTTATGAAACGCCGGATCTTTTCGTCGACTATTTCGGAGACGGCAGGGAATGAGACTCACGCGCCGTTACCCGTTCGCCGCCTCACACCGGCTGCACTCTCCGGAACTGAGCGAGCAGCAAAATCGCCAGATCTATGGCAAGTGCAACAATCCGTTCGGGC
Organism: uncultured Solibacteraceae bacterium; assembly: GCA_964385765.1. Classification (GTDB taxonomy): domain Bacteria; phylum Acidobacteriota; class Terriglobia; order Bryobacterales; family Bryobacteraceae; genus CAWELS01. The sequence continues at coordinate 11,137 of CAYLSS010000012.1, read as the reverse complement.
ACGGCCACAACTACGTGCTCGAGGTGAGCGTGCGCGGTCCAGTGGACGAGGAGACAGGCAGAGCAGTGGACATCGCCGCCCTGGATGAGCTGGTGCGGCGGATGGTGGTGAAAGCATTCGACCACCGGAACCTGAACACCGAGGTCTCGGAGTTCGCGAGCATCTCACCGACCACGGAGAACGTAGCCATAGAGATCGAACGCCGCTTGAAAGCCGCTTGGCCGGCAGCCTTCGTATCGGGCCGGCCGCAACTCGAAAAAATTCGACTCTACGAGACCCGGAAGAACATCTTCGAAGTGGATACCAATTGAATCATGGCTGACAGCAATGCAGTAATAAGAGAGATGCCTCCCGCAAAAGGCGTAATTAGCGAGAACATTGCGGAGATTCTGCGCCACCTGGGCGAAGACATTTCCCGCGACGGTCTTCTGAAAACGCCGCAGCGCGTCGACGAGGCGCTCCGGTTCCTGACCGAAGGCTATCACCAGGACATTACGGAAGTCGTCAACGGAGCTCTCTTCGACGTCGAGTACGACGAGATGGTGATCGTCCGGGACATCGAATTCTTCAGCCTTTGCGAGCACCACGTCCTGCCATTCTTCGGGAAGATGCACGTGGCCTACCTGCCGAACAAGAAGGTCATTGGATTGAGCAAGATTGCACGCATTGTGGATATGTTCGCGCGGCGGCTACAGGTGCAGGAACGCCTCACCCAGCAAGTCGCGCAGTGCCTGATGGATGTGGTGAAGCCCCGCGGCGTCGGCGTGATTTGCGAGGCCCGCCATCTTTGCATGATGATGCGGGGAGTCGAAAAGCAGCATTCGGGCGCCACCACCAGCGCGATGCACGGCATCTTTCGTGAAGACAGGGCCACACGCGAGGAGTTGCTTTCCCTAGTGGGGAACAGCATGTCGCAGCTCTAGCGCGGTTGCGCTACGATGTGGGGCGATGTCACAATCGCTGCGTGAGTTCGATGCCGGACCGGATCCCTTTGGAAACAGGTGGGGGGTCCGGTTCGCCTGGCTCCAGACCGCCATCGCCATCCGTCACGCCGACACGATCGACGTGAAATTCCTCCTGAGCAGCGGCGGCCGGCAGATGGAGAAGGTTATCGCCCTTCCTCATCCGCACCTCCTCACGCTGAGCGAGCGGCACTCCCGGCCTGTTACCGATCCGTGGTGCATGACGCTGGCCGCTCAGCACGTGCGGCGCATGATCGAGACCGGCGAGGATTTTGAAAAGACTGTCGTCACCGTACCATTCGAGAAGCTGGAGGGCTACGCCGGGGCGCTGGATCGGCCAACCGCCGCGCGATAACTGCATCAATGACCTGCCGCCGCAGCTCCGCATCCGAAACGGCGGCACTCCCAACCGCTGATGCCGCGCCCGCCAGCTATACTGGACTGCGTGAAGATTCTGGCGTTGAACTGCGGGAGCTCGACGGTCAAGTATCAGTTGTTCGAAACCGGACCGGAGCTGATCGCAAATAACGACGACCGGGTACTCGCGAAAGGCTCGATCGAGAGGATCGGAACACCCCCGTCAGCGATCTCCTTCGCGGCCGGCGACGGGCCGAAACAGCGCTCCGAGGCAGTCATCCCCAACCACCAGCAAGCTGTCGAGATCGCGCTCGAATGCCTGACCACCGCCAATGGCGGCGTTCTCGGAAGGGTGGAGGAGATCGACGGAATTGGCCACCGCGTGGTTCATGCCGGCGAGCACTACGCCGGGTCAGTCTTCATCGACGAGGAGGTCGAGCGACGTATCGAACAGTGCTGCACCCTTGCTCCGCTGCACAACCCGCACAACCTGCGCGGCTATCGGGCCGTCCGGACCGCGCTGCCGGACCGTCCCAACGTCGCCGTGTTCGACACCGCCTTTCATCAGACGGTCCCGAAGAAGGCCTACCTTTTCGGCCTTCCCTACGATCTTTACGAACGCTACCGCATCCGCCGGTACGGTTTTCACGGCACCTCGCACCAGTACGTCTCCCGGCGCTTCGCCGCCCTGCACGGGGGGGATCCGGACCGTGTGAAGGCGATCATCTGCCACCTCGGCAGCGGCTCGTCGGTATGCGCCGTCGACGGAGGCCGTTCCGTTGATACATCCATGGGATTCACCCCGCTCGACGGGCTTATGATGGGAACCCGTCCGGGCCAGCTCGATCCCGGGGTGCTACTCCACTTGATGGCGGCGCACGGGATGTCATCGGATGATCTCAACGAGATGCTCAACCACCGCAGCGGCCTGCTCGGCATCTCAGGCTCGACGAACGACATGCGGACCCTCGTTGAAGCCAGCGGGAAGGGAGACGAACGCGCGCGGCTCGCGATCGAGGTCTTCTGCTATCGGGTCAAGAAGTACATTGGGACACTGTACGCCGTGCTCAACGGGGCCGACGCGATCGTCTTCACCGGCGGCATCGGCGAAAACCAGCCGCTCGTCCGGGCGCTCTGCTGCGAATCAATGGAAGCGCTCGGCATCGAGATCGACGGGGAGCGCAACGAGCAACTCCACGGGACCGAAGGGCTGGTTTCCCGCGATGGCGCACGAACCGCTGTCTGGGTGGTGCCGACCAACGAAGAGTTGCTGATCGCACGCGAGACCGTGCGGCTGCTCGGTTCAATCGGATGAGGAAACACCGAAACCAGTCCAGACGGCGCAGTGGTTCGCTGCTGGCGATGATCGTCCTTTGCGGCGCGGCGGGTTGGTCACAGGATTGGGTCGAGTACGGCGAACTCCGCATCAGCGGTAAGCAAGGATTCCCGCATTGGACCAGGACCGTCCGCGAATATGCGAATTTCGGCCTGCGTTTCGACCACCGGCTTGACCTGGCTCGCAGTAATATCGAGGCCGGCTATGAGAATCGATGGTTTCTGCTGCAGGTCCGTGTCGAGGGACCGAGGTGCCTCGTGCGGCTGGATGGGAGAACGGTCGCGGGGAGCGCGAGCCTGCCGGAAACCCTACCCCGCCGGGGGCGCATCGGACTGCAGATGCACTCGGACGTCGGGTCCATCGAGTTCCGCGATCTGCGGGTGCGAAGGCTCGGAGACGCGACCACCGTGGAGGTGAGCAAATGAGCAGTGAACGATTCCTTGGGGTCACCGTGATGCCCGAGTACATCCAGACGGAGAGCGTCGCCGGGGTACTGGACAACCTGATCAGGAACGCCGGGGTCACCGCGGTGGCGACATCACCCTATGTCATGGCGCCAGCCGGCGAAGAGACGGGCAACCGCGAGCCTCCCATCGACGCCGGCGCCGGCGCCGTCCGGCTGCTCGACCGTCCGCTATGGGGCAAGCGCGAGCTCTACGTCCGGACAGCGCCGAGCTTCGAACCGGATGAAAGCCTCTACAAAGGTCTTCGTTACCAGCCGCCGCCCCCCTCGGACCTGACGCGCGAGCATGGCGGCGTCATAGACGATTTCGTGAAGGCGGCCAAGGAACGAGGCCTGAAAGTCTATCTGCAAGTCCAGGCGGCCATCCCGCCGGGTTATCGGGTGCAGTTCGGCGGACCGATGGATGAAGATCTGCCGCGACTCCCGGACGGTCGCGTCCCGGCTGACCGAGTGGCGAAGAACGGGAGCCTCGCAAGCCCTCACATCCGCCGCTATCACGAAGCGCTCCTCCGCGACCTGACCATTCGATACCGGGAGCTCGACGGCCTGCGAGTCGACTGGCCCGAGTACCCGCCCTACAAGCTCGACAGCGCATTCGCCGACTTCGGCCCTCACGCCCAGCGCGCCGCCGAGCGCCTCGGCATCGACTTCCCCAGGATGCGCATGGCCGTCGCCGAGCTCTATCAGAAGCTTCACGGCGGGCTCCGCAACGAGGACCTTGTCCCGTGGACCGAAGCCGGCAGCGCCCGTCACCTGTTGGTGCGGCAGCTTGCCGACAAGCCGGGCCTGACCGACTTCATTCGCTTCAAGGCGATGCTCGTGGAAGAGTTGCTCGGCGGCTTCCGTCGCGCTCTAACCGAAGCCAAGGGCCGCCACATGGAGCTGATGCCGAATGCCTTCCCGCCCCCCTTCACCCTGACATCCGGCATGGATTTCCGCCGCGCAGGCCGCCACAGCGACGCGCTCAGCGTCAAGCTGTACACGATGCACTGGCCGATGATCCTGCGCTTCTATGGCGACCAGATCCTCAAAGCCAATCCCGGGCTGTCCGATACGCTGCTGACCAAGGTGCTGGTCCGCTGGCTCGACATCGCCGATGACGAAGGGCTCCCTCACTTGATGGACTACTCCTACCCGGCGCCGGACGTCCCGCACCCGGTCGGCGAACGGGCACAAGCGCGGAAGATCCGCGACGCCCAGCACGACGCCGGCCGGACCCCCGTTTACACTCTCGTCCACGGCTACGGCCCGCTGGAGGATTTCCGCAAGCGCCTCCGCACAGGCTGGGAGGCATCGCCGCACGGCATCTGGGTCAACCGCTACGCCTACCTGACCGACGAGAAGGTGCAGGCCATCGGAGAGATCTGCCGACAGGAGTAATTAGCCGGGGAAGAGGATTGGTTCCCCGGCTGTCGATATGAATCAGCTCGCGCTCTTCGACGCGTAAGTCTACTTGCCTTCAGCAGCCCATTTCTTCATCTGGGCGATACTCGCCTCGATTTGCGGCACCCGCTCCGGGCGCGTCCTGGCGATGCTTTGCAGGTCAGTACAGCTTCGGAAGATACTCCGGCACGTCGTCATAGGGTTTGATGTTGCCGGCAGCCACGTCGTAGACCTGTTCGTGGCTGGCGATGGCGGCGTCGCTCATCTCCTCGTATGGACGGAAGCATACGTCGAGGAATCCGATCTGGTAGTTCTCCCCGTCGAAGCGGCCAAGGGCCGACTGCTCGCTCAGGGTAAACCAGTGAACGCCGACACAGTTCGGATTCGCCGCGGCGTCCTCGAGATACACCCGGTATGCCTTTCCCCGCTCGGTCTGGTTCTCTACGTGGCCGATGCCCGAGGCCGGCATGCCGACGTCGAGCGCACCGAAGTGCCATTCGCCGATGACCACGGGCATCGCGAGCAGGTCATGGATCCTATCCGTCACGTCGCGCGGTACATGTTCGCGGTAGCAGTTCATCGAAAAGACATCGAATGACTTCATTCCCTCGACAGCCCACATGGGCGGCACGCCGGCCCAGCGCATGCCGAGATTCAGATGATTCGGATCGACCTTGCGGCAGGCCTCCGAAATGGTCTGGAAATAGCGGGTCGCCATCTGCACGCTGAATTGCTCGAGGTCCGCGTTCGCTTCGCTGGTAAGAATCTTGTCCCAGGCGCCACCGGCCACGCGGTCCAAAGTGGTGTCGATCTTCCAAGCTGCGCTCAAGGTCGCGTCATCGGAGTACTTACCGCGGAGCCAGTCAGCCAAGGCCTTACGGGTGGCGCATTCGGGCGTGTTCCAGAGCATGCCGGCCGCCGGCAGCTCCGAGGAGAATCCCCAGGTCGGCTCGTTCATCAGGAAGTATCCGATAAAGGCCGGGTCATCCCTGGTGCCGGACAGAGTGCTGGCATAGTCGGCCGCGTCGGTCTCGAAATTGGGATCGAAGACATCCGGGAAGTCGCGGTAGACCGTCTTGATCCGGGACCCGCGGAAGCTCATTGGCCTCACGTATGGAAACTGTGCCGCCCTGGCAAACTCCCACTCCGACCAGTTCGCGACGGTGTTGAAGCGCATCCGCTTCATCTGCCCCAAGGCGATGTCGGCCCACTTCTGTCGCCAGTTGTCGACGCCGACGGCCCGGATCATGTTGGCCGCCTGATAGCTCATCAGCTTCAGTTCGCCGATGGTCGGGCTGGAACGGGACTCGAAGCAATCCTCGTAGTCGGGATCGTCCTCGGGCAGCCACGAAAGAGAGTCCTCGAGGAGGCTATAGCCGGCGATGGAATCGAGCCGTACACAGTCCGCGCCCGCTGACCAGAAGGCATAGCCGTCGGGGTCGACCAGCCACCAGCGACCGCCATCCTTCTTGACGCCGAAGAAGCCGCTGCCCTGGGTCAATCGCCTCGACTTGCAGCCGCCCCAGCGCGAGAACGTCTCCGGAAATCTCTGCCGCGGGGCGTCTTCGAGCTGGCGCTGGATGCGTGCGTTACACTCCTGCACGGACTTCGTCTTGGCCGGCCATTCGTGAAGCGTGCTCTGGCCCATGTCATCGAGCAGCTTGCCCTCGGGCAGAACTGGATGCGCAATGAGCGGCGGTTCGGATTCGGCGGCCACGAAGTCCGTCATGCACCATCGCGCCGCAAACGGACTCTTGCGGAGGACGCTTATCGACATCCGATCCACCTGAGCGAGGTCCACCCGGTCGCCGCCCACACGGGGCTTCAGGAACGCGCCCTCCCGGTCGATCCCCCAGCGGTTCTGGTCCACCAGCTTCAGCGGCAGGCGGACCCGGTAAGAGCACTGGCTCAACCCCGCGAAGTTGAAGCGGAATGTCCGTCCCGATTCGCTCTCCTCGAGTTTGATGACGAAGACAATGCGGAACCTGCCATCCTGCACAAAGTCGGCGGTCAGGTGACTGGCGCCGGCCAGAGCGCCCCTGGTCAGCTCGTAGGTAACGCCGTCGCCGGCTTCGCCGGCTGTATACCAGACTGCGTCCGGAATCGGCGTCGAACCGGATTCTCGTTGAAGTCCGCCAAGGAGTTCGACCGGAGTCAGCCGCAGACCGGCAATCTCTTCCCTCGCGGGAGCACAGGAGTGAAAGCCCGCGACCGTGGCGGGAATGGTGACAACAAATTCTCTGCGATTCATATCTATCCTTCGGGATCTTTGATGGGCCAATGGGGAGAGTCCGTATGAGACTCGTTCATGATCCGCTCCAGCCGCCGGACGACGTTTGGGTGTTGGTCCGCGACGTCGTGCTGCTCGTCCAGAGCTTCTTCCATGTCGTAGAGTTCGATCGGGTGCTTACGGGACCAGCGAACGCCTTTCCAGCGTTCCTGGCGGACCGCTTGGCGAAAGTGCGGCCGGTGAAACTCCCAGTACAGATGGTCATGTGCGGATTGAGGTTGGCCCAGCAATTCAGGAAGGAAGGAGATTCCATCGAGACCCGATGGAACCGATGCGCCGGCGACATCGGCGAAAGTGGGTACCAGATCCCAGAAGGCCCAGATGTGGTCGCTTGTCCGGCCCGGCTCGATCTTGCCGGGCCACCGAGCCATCGCCGGGACCCGGATCCCGCCGTCGTAGAGGTCGCGCTTGTAGCCACGCAGAGGGCCGTTGGAGTTAAAAAACTCGTGCTTGTGCCCGCCCTCTTCGTGCGGGCCGTTGTCGGATGCGAACACGACCAGCGTGTTCTCGTCCTGGCCGGTCTGCTTGAGCTTGTCGAAGATGCGCCCGATATCGGCGTCCATGCGCGAAATCATGGCGGCAAAGCCCTTTTCCGGACTTGGCCAATCTTCATTCACGTAACGGCCGTAGTTCGGTACTTCCTGGCCGTCGCCGGTGTCGCGGCCCAGCTCATTGTTGGTGTGCGGAGTGGTGTAAGCCAGGTGGAGAAAGAACGGCCGCTCCCCGCCCTCGTCGATGAATCCCAATGCGCGATCAGTGAACAGGTCCGGCGCGTACTCGGTTTTCTCCGCGCCGAGATTGCCGCGAAGCAGCCGTGCCGTGCGGCCGTCCAGCAAATGCTCCGGATAGTAATTATGCGCGTGACCCTGGCTAAAGAAACCGAACCATTTCTCGTAACCTTTATCCATCGGATATCCGACGGTCCCGAGACCGCCGAGTGACCACTTACCCAGGAGAGCGGTACGGTAGCCCGCGTCGCGCATGACCTCTCCTACTCCGCGCTCCTCGAACGGCGGTATCGGGCCGTTGCCGCGGATGAATGCGTGTCCGGTGTGGCGTCCGGTTTCGATGCAGCAGCGTGACGGCGCGCAGACGGTGGACCCGGCGTAGGCCTGCGTGAAACGGACTCCCTCGGCCGCCATACGGTCGAGAAAGGGCGTCTGAATAGTCCGCTGTCCGTAGCAGCCGAGATCTCCGTAGCCGAGATCGTCAGCGAGGATAAAGACAATATTCGGCCGGCGCCCGGCCGCTGCGAGCGGAGCGGCCAACGCCGCACCGCTAAGACTTGTCAGGAACTTCCGGCGATCCATGAATACCTACTTCCTGAGTTGCACCGCTAGGCCGCCGCCGGCAGCCAGCGTCGCCTTCAGCACGGTCGACTTAGTAACGTCTTTGCTGCTCACATCAACCCTGGCAGGATCGTTTGCGGCATTCGCACCGTCTTCGTAAATCCGGGCTGTATAATCGCCGGCGCCCAGGAAGTCGAGCGGGATATCGAGGACGCGCGGCGTCCAGTCGGTTGCCGCCGCCAGGTACCAGTCATCTCCCGATCGCCGGGCAATCACGATGTAGTCACCGATTACACCGTCGATGACCCGGGTCTCGTCCCACGTCGCCGGGACATCCTTGATGAACTGGAATTCCGGAGCCCCCCGGTAGGCCGATGGATGATCGACGGCGCACACGAACGGACTCTCGAAGACCACGAAGAGCGCGAGCTGATGAGCGCGGGTACCGAGGACAACCGGGTCGTCGAAGCGCGGCTCGAACTCGGCGCGCGTGACGTTGCCGAAGCCGCCAGGGGTGTAGTCTAGCGGTCCGGCGAGCATCCGGGTGAACGGGATGATCATGTTGTGCTCGGGACCGACGCGGCGGCTCCACTTGGTGTACTCGAGTCCCATCACCCCTTCGCGCGTCATCAGGTTCGGCCACGTGCGCCGGATTCCGGTCGGCTTGTAGGCGCCGTGGAAATCCACCATCAAACGATTCTCCGCCGCTGTCTCGAGCACGCGATGGTACCAGTTCACCATCCACTGATCATCGCGGTCCATGAAGTCGATCTTCAGGCCGGCCGCGCCCCAGGAAGAATACAGCGGAAACGCCTCGTGCATCTGCCGGTCCACCCCTGTCCAGTGCAGCCAGAGCCAGATGCCGATGCCCTTCGATTTACCGTAGTCGATGATCTCACGGATCTCGATTTCGGGCTTTGGCTCGAGGATGTTCTGCCGCTCGGTCCAGCCGTCATCCACCAGGACATATTGGAAACCCGCCTCGGCGGCGAAGTCGATCAGGTACTTGAACGTCCGGGTATTCATCCCGGTCTCCCAGCCTCCCGGCGTCTTGACCTTGCCGAACCACCAGTCCCAGGCGCTTTTCCCGGGTTTGATCCAGGTAGGGTCGGCGATCTTTGAGGGCGGATTGAGGTTGATGACGATATTCGACTCAACCAGGCGCCCCATCTCCGGAGCCACCATGATCACGCGCCACGGCGACTGGTGAGGCAGCCCGTGCTCGACCTTCGGCCCGCCGGCGGACGCGAGGTCCACCTGGAAGCTGTTGCCGGCTCCGCGGCGCAGATAAGCGCCGGCGTACTCGGCGAGGTTCGCCTCGGTGATGGCCACATAGCCGACACTCGGATATTCCACCGTCAAAGGCAGGCCGATCAGGTGATCCGGCGAGATGCCGCTGACCGCCTCGCGATGGTACTCGTCCTCGTAGCTGGTTGTATAACTACTAAGATAGAGCGGCCAAGTGATGGAATCCCGGGCGAAACGGAACTCCGTGTGTTCGGCTGAGAGACGGAAGCCCGTCGGGTCCGGGATCGCGTCCTGCGCCGGCACTACGTAACGGAAAGCAACCCCGTCGTCGTACGCGCGGGCCTCGATGATGAGTCTCCGCCCGCGGAAGGTTGTCTCGGTAGTGTCGATGCTGGCCGACCGGTAGTGGTTGCGGACCGGGTTGGCTTTCCCATGCACCATTTCGTAGGTTTCGTTGGCCCCGCCGATCCGATTAGTGACGATGCGGACGCTGGCGCCGAGCGGCAGCCCGCCTTGAATGGTCAGGCCGAGCTTCGATGGAGCGATGATCGGCTCCCCGCCAGAGGACACCGTGTAGTTCAGTTGGCCGGCGGCGTCGGTCTGGAAGGAGATCTCGATCCTGCCATCCGGCGACGTAAGCTTGATGGGACCGGTCTGCGCCGAACCCAGCGAGACAAGGAGCGCCAGAATGGCGGCCGCGAAGAGTGCAGGCTTCAACATGACTGCCCTATCCTATTGCGGCGCGGGTAGACGTTTCAAGTCAGAGCGACGGGGTCAATCGCAGAACTGCGGGAACGGAGTAGACCGGCGGGCGGAACCGCTCAGGTCAGCCACTCGCCCAAAGCGATTCGAGAATGTGTTTCTCGCGGAGCGTGTCCATTGGCTACCATTTGCGGATCGGGGGTAAGGTTTCGCTGGAAGCTAATACCCTGGTAAAGTCAAGGATAAAGTCGATCATCAATGCGATCCAGACAGAAAAACAGAATCCTGGGTTGGGTCCTGGCCATCGCTTTGCTGCTCGTTTCGGTGCGGCTGGTGCGAGTCACTCCAAGGCTGGAGACCGAGACTTTCCTGGCAACAGCCTATTCGATCGGCTCGATCACGAAATCGGGCGAAAAGGTCCGGGAGGGCATCGTGGCCGCCGACCCGGATGTCATTCCGCTCGGCTCGCTCATTCGTGTTTCGCAGGCCGGCGAGTACAACGGTAAGTACCGCGTGCTGGACACGGGCGAGAAGATCCGGGGAAAGCGGATCGATATCTACATCGAGGATTTCACCGAAGCGGTCGAGTTCGGCGCGCGCCGGGTCGAGGTGGCCATCCTTAGGACGCCGTCGGAAAAACGAGGTGGATTCTAGCGCGCGCGCTGGCCGGTGAGCTCCCGCGGCGGCTTTCCGCGCTCGATGATCCTGACGGTGTAGAGCCCGGGCTCACTCACACGTGGAACAAAGGTTGTTCCGTTGATGCGAACCGCATAAACCACCTCGCCACTCGACTGGTCGATTACCTCGACAACAGGATCTTCGGTTTCGGCGGTGATCTCCGGCAGCGCAGGTCCGTCGTATGGGAAGCCGTTGTCGAGTTGGTCAATCGTGATGGGCCACCCTTCGTAAGGCTCTGCATTCAGCTCCGAGGCATCTACCCAGCGGGGCCAGTTTGCCACGGTGATCTGGCGGCTCTCGCGGTCGAAGACCACAATGCCGTAACCGGGGGCTCGGTGGTTGATTTCCGTCGGTTCGATTCCGTTGGCCGTCGGATTCGATACGGCGTGGACGGTCATGAGGTTTCCGAACCCATCGCGGTACTGGCCG
>CAYLSS010000011.1:0-14885 GCA_964385765.1 uncultured Solibacteraceae bacterium | reverse complement strand
GTCGGTCTCGACGGCAGAGTCGAAACCGTGGCGGGCGGGGGGGGCGGGGGCACTCAGGCGATGGGCATCCGCTTTGAAGGCCCGCGGAATATAGCTCTTGACCAAGAAGGGAATCTCTACATTTCAGACTTTGACGGTCATCGCGTCTACCGTGTCGAGCCGGACGGGGATATCGAAACGATTGCCGGCACCGGCATTCCGGGCGAGGACCCGGACGGCGCCGCGGCGGTCTCGAGACTCGATAGCCCGGCCGGACTGGCCTACTGCCCAGAGGATGGCCTCTACATTGCCGATAGCGGTAACAACCGTGTGCTGCTGCTTGCGGATGGAATGCTCCACACCGTGCTTGGAGCGGAGGTGGAGGGTTTGAAACCGGAGGCGCCCACCGGGCTGGCCGTGGATCGGGACCGGACCCTGTACGTCGCCGACAGCGGCAATGACCGGCTCTTGCGGCGGCTGGTGACCGGACAGGCATTCGTTATCGCGGATGGAGTTCACGGCATCCGGGATGTCGTGGTGGGCGCCAGCATTTACGCGGGCGGCGGGACGGGAGTCTTCCTCATCGAAGCCGCCGGTATCACGAGAATTGCCGGCCGCGAACCCGACGGCTCCGGGAGAGATAGCATGAAGGCCTTCCTGGCGAGCCTTGACGGCCCGATCGGTATCGCCACGGACCGGTTCGGACGCCTGCTCATTGCCGAGGAGGGCCGGCATCGCGTGCGGCGAATCGGTCACGGCCAATGGATCACGACCATAGCGGGCACCGGGGAACCCGGCATGACGGGTGATGGCGGACTGGCGTTGAAGGCCCGGTTGAAGGACCCGGTGGCGATTGCGCTCGATCCGCAGGGACGGGTGTGGATTGCCGACTACCTGGGCCACACGATCCGGCGAATCGAGTTGAACGGGACAATCGTGACAGTGGCCGGGAATGGCACCGCGGGGTTCGCCGGGGACGGCGACCTGGCGGCAAATGCGCTGTTGAACCGGCCCCGCGCGGTCGCGGTGGATCGGTTCGGCTTCGCCTACGTAGCGGATAGCGGAAACCGGCGAGTGCGCGTGATCCGTCCGGACGGAACCATCGACACCGTGGCCGGCTCCGGTGCGCGAGGGTTGGCCGGCGATCTTGGGTTGGGGCGGAAAGCGGCGCTGGATACGCCTACCGCCTTGGCTGCCGGCGAGGATGGCTCTGTCTACATCGCTGACGCCGGCAACCATACTATTCGGAAGCTCCGTTGGGACTCGATTATCATGCCGGTTGCCGGTGGGGGTGTGGCCGGCTTCGAGGGGGATGGCGGAAGTGCGCGCCGGGCTCTCCTCAGCCATCCCACCGGCATCGCCTTCGACGGCGAGGGCAACCTGTTGATTGCCGACACCGGTAACCATCGGGTCCGACGAATCAATGCCGATGGAATCATCGAGACGATAGCGGGCAATGGGGAAGCCGGGTTCCGGGGCGATGGCGCCGCGGCGCTCGCCGCCAGTCTGGATAGCCCCTCGGGCGTCGCCGCGGCGCAAGATGGCTCGATCTATATCGCGGACCTGGGCAACCAGCGGATCCGCCGCCTGTTTGAAGCGCAGGCTCCGCCGCTTACTGATTCGGCCGGCGAGGTCGAAGTCGTGCACGGAGCGACGTTCCGCACCGGGCCAGTCGCTCCGGGACAGATCGTTTCCATCTTTGGCAGCGGCATCGGGCCGGAGCAGGCAGTGACAGGAACTCTCAGCGCCGCCGGATCCCTGCGGCAGATCCTGGGCGGAACCGAGGTCCGTTTTAATGGTGTGGCCGCCCCGCTTTTCTTTGCCTCCGCCGGCCAGTTGAATGTGCAGGTTCCATACGAACTTGGCCAGGCTGACACTGGAGTTGTGGACATCTTCGTCGGCGGTCGCCTGCATAGCCGGGGTTCGGTGACCTTCGCGCCGGCGGCGCCCGGGCTGTTCACGCTCGACGGTGGCGATGGCGTGGCGATTGCGATCAATGAGGACGGAACGCTGAACACCCCGGCGAATCCCGCGCGGCGAGGATCGGTCGTGATCCTCTATGCAACCGGCGAAGGATTCACCGATCCGCCCGCGACCGCTGGGCGGCCTGCCGTCGCTCCCCTACCCAGACCGAAGCTCCCCGTCGAGGTCAGGATTGCCGGACTCCCGGCAGACGTGCTTTACGCAGGGGCCGCACCGGGGTTCGCAGGGCTGCTGCAATTGAACGTGCGGATCCCCGACGGTTTCGCCCCGAGCGGTAACCTACCGGTCCGGCTTTTTGTCGGCGCGGCTGAGAGTCAGGGTGGAGTCTGGATCGCGGTGCGCTAGACCATATACATCCCGCCGTTCAGCTCGATGGTTTGGCCGATCACGTAACTGGAGGCGTTAGAGCACAGGTAGAGGACCGTGTCGGCCATCTCTTCATTTGTCGCCAGCCGGCCGAGAGGCGTTGCGGACACTACACGATCCAGCAGCTCGTGGAAGTGGTTGTCGACCGTGCCCGGACTAATGGCGTTGACGCGGATTCCATGCGGCGCCAAGGCCTTCGCCATGCCGCGCGTCATCGCCGATACAGCCGCCTTGGCGGCCGCGTACAAAGTCGCTCCCGGACCGCCGCCGGTTCGCGCGGCAATCGAGCTGACATTCACGATGACGCCGCTCCGCCGTTCGATCATCCCTGGCGCCACGGCCTGGGACAGTTCCCAAACACTGCGGACGTTCAGGTTCATGACCTGGTCGTACGTCTCCAGCGGGCAGTTGGTCAATGGAGCCCGCTGGACCAGAGAACCCGCGTTGTTCACTAGAATGTCGCAGGACAGGACGTCCTCCCCGAGAGACCGCACGCACTTCGAGATTCCCTCCGGGCTGGTGAGGTCCGCCTGGATGGCGGCTCCTTCTCCGCCTGACGCCTCCACGCGGGCGAGGACCTGCTCGGCTCCTTTCCGGTAGGAGTTGTATTGGATGACCAGGCGCCGGACTCCGGCCTCAGCCAGAGCGATGGCGGTGGCCGCTCCGATGCCCCTGGATGCTCCTGTGACAATTGCGGTTTTCCCCGCGAGTTCTTCAGGCAAGCTACCTCCTCGATTCTTCAGTCGGATGTCTGTTGACGATCCAGCAAGGATTTTCGCATCAGCGGCAGGGGTATTGCCGAATTCGACAGAAACGCGTCGTGAAAGCCACGCAACGAGTACTCGTTTCCCTGGGCCTGCCGGTAATCGTTTCGGAGCTGGAGGATCACTGACTTTCCCAGTGATTCGGAAAGGCAAAGAGGATCGTGGACCACGCGCCTGACTTCGAGATCGGCGATCTCCTTCGGCAGGAATGCTGTTTGCTGGAACAGATCCGACGCTTCCTCGAGGGTCATGCCTTGGGTATGGACCCCGATGCTGGCCGCGAATCGGCAATCCCGCACGAGCGCCCGATGCGACGCAGCGAGCTGCAGCTTTGGCTCTCCTCCGCCGTAGCCCTCATCGATCAGCATTTGCTCAACGTAATGAGCCCAGCCGTCGCGGGTGACCCGGCTGCCGATCAGGCGTCCCGTACGGGTCGGATAACGCAGACGGTTCAGCTCGTGCAGAAAACGTCCCGGCAGCAACGTGCTCGTTCCCTCGAGCCGCAGGTATTCCGCGGTGAGCTGCCGGTGGTAGGCACGCTGGACCGCTGCCGGCCACTCGGGAAGCGCCGATCCAATCAGCCAATAGCTGTTTCGGGGATCGTTGCCCTCGAGCGGCGGAAGGCTGTGGTGATACGGGGTCAGAGGTGTCCGAAGATACGGCGGCCCTTCTTGCACCCGGTACTGCGCTGCCGCCTGTTCCTGGCCCAACTCCTCGGGCAAGGTCACTAGATTCGCCCCCTTCAGGAAGGCCCGAATCTCGGCAAGTTCCTGCCTGGCGGCCGTGATCAACTTGCCGTCTTCGATCGGTGTAAGTGCGCCAAGGGCCGCTTCCGGCGACCCTCCGGGGGCGATTTTCTCCACGGAATGATGAAAAACCTTGGTGTTACGATCGAGATTCTCCCGCGCCAGGGCGGCCAGCTCGCTCAATGGCATCTCGAGCCGGGAATCGAGGTGCAGTTCGAGAACAAAGCTCTCCGGACCCATGGCATGGCGAACGGCCGCACTCCTCGGAAGCTGCTGTTCCATCCAGCCCCGTGATCGCTCAACCGACTCGATCGCCCGTGGCAATCCACCCTGGAAACTATCGGCCAGTGCCATGTTCACGCCGGCCGCCTCATCGCCCCATGGACGCAGGTGATCGCGCAGCAGCATGATGAGTTGGCTGGAGCGGTCCATGCCGGCCAGCAGATGCGGTTCGGACACATCGGTGAGATTGCCGCGCAAGGCTGCCATGACCGCTTCGATCTCATTGATGGAGAGGACGAGCGCTCTTGCACGTTCGGAAGGCGGTGCATACTGTCGGAGAGTCATTCGATGGATCTGGTCGAAAGGGATATCGAGATAAAAGAGCGGCGAGTGCTGCCAGAGCCGCAGATCCACCCAGTCCGCGAGTTCCGCGCGCAGGGCATATTCGAGGAGCGCTCCGTCGATTTGATCTTGCGGCGAAAGTTCATGGTTCATGACCGCCAGCACCCGCGATAGCATGCGGGCGATTTCGTCAGTGCGCCGTCCGATGGCCAACTCGCTGACGTCATCGAGCCGGCCGTCGAATCGATGCTGGCCCTGTGTGCTTGCCAGAGTCGGGCTGTAGCGGTAGAGCTCGTCGAAATAGTCGGTCTCGACGCTGGTTATCCGGGAGGCGGTCTCATCGCGACCACAGCCTGCAAATCCAAGCAAGGCCGCCACCACGCCCACCGTTAGGGTCCGAATACGCATTGTACCTATTCTAGCGGTCCCAGTCGCTTAATCGACCTCCTCGCTACTGGGGCGAGGGTCGCTGCCGACGCTTCTTTCGGGTACCGGGAACCAGCGGCGCGCTTGGCACGGCCCACCGGCCCAACCGGAATGAACGGCGGTAACCCGATGTCAGATTCGCGATAGTCACGGTGACGGACCCCCCTGAATCGCAAGAATAGGTCTCTTCGATCTCCTGTTCCATGACCTCCCTGGAATGCTGAACATCGTGGTGGGGCAGTTTTTTCTCTTTCCGGAGCCCCGGATCGAAAGGAAAGTAGATCTCGTCCCAAAACGTGATGTCGCCGATAGGTCTTCCATCAGGTGTGCGGTGGCTGCACTCCAGGTACCGGAAATGGCCGATGTTGTGTACCGGCCGGTACTGGCGCCGGACTTGCAATGCGGGCTCCTTGCTCCTGGGGAGTGGGGTCCCCTTTTGAAACAGCGGGTCGAATATGATCGTATGTCCCGCGTCGGCCTCGCGCCACACGCCAAAGTAACGCGTGAAGTTCTCTCGAAGCTGGTAGCCGGCTTGTTCGTCTGCCTGAATCGCGAGGCCGATACCCGTGGCCGAATGAGTGTAGTTGGAGCGCCGGACCCGGCGGCCGTAGATTTCGCGTAAAGCGCGGGGAACCAGGGGCAGCTCACTGCCCCCGCCGGTCACGTAAAGGGCGTCCGGATCCACTTCGTGGGCGGCGAGCAGGTCCTGAACGGCGTGAATTGTCTCATCCACCAAGGGCCGGCACCGCTCGTAGAAGGCGTTTACGCTTACTGTCACCGGTGGCCAGTTCGGGTCCACGCCCTCGAGATCGATTGTGATGCGGCGTGTATTGGGATGAAGGGCCTCTTTTTTCTGCCGGCACTCCTCTTGCAGGCGGAACCAGGCCGATTGCGCCATGTCATCGCGGGCGGATTGCGAAACACCTGCCTCGTTCATGGCGATCTCGGCCAGCACCGTGTCAAAATCGTCTCCTCCGAGCGTCGGAATCCCCTCCGAGGCGATGACGGCGTGAACTCTGTCCTGCGTGCTGACCAGGGAGGCGTCGAATGTGCCGCCGCCGAGATCGTAGACAAGAAGGAATCCGCGCCTCTTTGCCGGCAAACGTCCCGCATTGGCGTGAGTGAATTCGATCGCCGCCGCGGACGGCTCGTTCAGCAGCCCAAGTACCTCGAAGCCGGCTCGGCGAAAGGCCTCTACCGTCAGAAAACGCTGGTTGCCATTGGCGTTCGCCGGCACGCTGAGCATCGCTTCGAGCTTCTCCGATCGACGTGCGTCCAGACTCGAGCGGTTCAGTAGCGCCCAATGCAGCGATGACATCATCTCGGTCAGCAAGACGAGCATGCTGACCCTATGGCCGGCAATGGAGACCTGTGTCTCCGGACCGGCGTCCTCCAGGTAGCGCTTCAATGACCTGATGATCGTCCAGCCGTCTTCGTGTTGGGCTCTCCAGGCTTCCCAGCCGTATAGCCGGTTGTCGCCGCGAACAGCCACTAGGGGCGGATACCAGTCGCACCGTTCTCCTTCCGGCGTCTCGAAAGTAACAAGGGGGTAGTTGCCCCGATCCACCATCGCGGACACTATCCGCGTGGTTCCAAAGTCAATTCCAATCCTCATTCAATTCCCACGACTAGGATATCGCGGGCATCCCGAGCGTGCTAATCGGCCTCCAAATCAACAAGTTCAACGTCCATGATCAGCCGTTTTCCGGCGAGCGGGTGGTTGCCGTCCACCTTGATCGTCCTTTCCGAGATCTCGGTGACAAATGCGTCTGATTCGTGGTCGTCAGCGTGCTTTACGCGGAGCGCGGCACCGATTTCCAGCGCGATATGATCGGGCACCATGCGGCGGTCGAGAGTCGCCGTCATCTCCTCGTGATACGGGCCATAGGCCTTTTCCGGCGGGACATTGACTGTCTTTGTTTCCCCCGGCTTCATGCCGATCACCGCATCTTGCAGGCCGAGGATCACGTCAGCCGAGCCAAGGACGAACTCCTTTGGCTCTTTTTCCCTGGTCGAGGCGAACAGTGAGCCGTCCTCGAGCATACAGGTGTAGTGGACCTTGACTCTGTCGCCGATCTTGGCGGCGTTTGGCACGTCGGGTTTGGAATCAGGGGGCATGAGAATGGCGAGCGCTTTCATCTTGCCAGCGCGCCGGCGGGATTGTCAAAAAAGGCCGCTTCGGGCGGGTTGTCATATGCTAGTTTGTTACCCGAAGACAGGAGCGAACTAAAAACCATGCGACGAACCCTGATTCTCCATATCACGGCCTTGGCGGCTCTTCTGCTGCTCGCCGGACCGGCGTTTGCCCAACTCGGCATGTGGTCGAAAGCACAGCGCGAGATCTTCACACGAGCGTGGAAAGGCGATAGGTTCCCGGACGGGCGGCCCAAGGTCGATGACGAGACGGTAAAGCGCCTAAGCACCGTGACCGCCGAGGAGGCCTGGGGCGTGTTGCGTGGCGATGGATTCACGCACCAGTTCGAAGGCGACTGGTACGTGATCAATCCGGGCGAGCGCCGGCTGGCGGGACGCGTCGTGACTGCGGTCTTTATGCCCAAACGTCCCGACGTGGACGCTGTGATCAACGACTATGGCAAGAAGGAAAACCGCGTATCTCGCGGTCAGAATTCGTGGGTGATTGACATCTTGGAGCCCGGTGACGTGTTAGTGGTCGACATGTTCGGCAAGGTCAAGGACGGTACTTTCGCCGGCGACAACCTGGCGACGGCGATTTACACGAAAAGCGGGACCGGCCTGGTTGTGCATGGAGGCGTCCGCGATGTGTCGGGGATGCGGGAGATCGACGGTTTCCGGGCATACGTGCGCGGCGTCGATCCATCGGCCATCAAGGACGTCACGCTGATGGGCATCAACGTCCCGATTCGCATTGGCGAGGTGACCGTAATGCCCGGCGATATCCTGGTGAGCGATCCCGAGGGGCTCACGTTCATTCCCCCCCATTTGGCCGAAAAGGTCGCCGACCGGGCCGAACTCACTCAGGCGCGGGATCGCTGGGGGCACCAGATGCTGCGGGAAGGGAAGTACTCGCCGGGCGAGATCGATACCCGCTGGACCGATAAGATGAAGGAAGAGTTCAACGAGTGGGCCGAGGAGCAGGGGCTGAGGGCGCGAATGCCGATCGGTCCCGAATAACGCTGGATCCGAGCAACTGATGAAGCAACCTTTCCTGCTAGCGTCGACCGCTCTCGCCATTTCGTGGGTTACCGTCGCGGACTCCTACGAGAGATCGATCCAGCAATGGCGGCAGGAGATGGAAGAGGAACTGAAGTCGGATGCGGGCTGGCTCACGGTGGCGGGTCTGTATTGGCTGGCCGAAGGCGTCAATACGGTGGGCGCGGCTGAAAACAACCGGGTCGTGCTTCCCTACGGGCCGGCTCGTTTGGGTGAGATCGAGTTGAGCGATGGCCGGGCGGTATTCCGCTATGCGGACTCGTCGCAGAGCGCCATCGAACTGAGGCCCGATACAAGCGGCGAGCCCACGAAGCTGAAGGTCGGCGAGTCGACTTTCTGGCTGATCCAGCGCGGCGACCGCTCCGGAATCCGCCTCCGGGACCTCAACAGCAAGATGCGCCGTGAGTTTACGCACCGCGAATGGTACGCTGTGAAGCCCGCCTATCGCATCACGGCCCGCTTTGATTCCTATGGTGAGCCGCGTCCATTCCAGGTGCCGTCCGTCCTCGGCATTCCGGAGGAAATGGAGTGTCCGGGCGAACTGGAGCTGGTCATCAACGGTGAGACCGTCCGCATCAAGCCGGTTCTGGCGGAAGACTCGCTCTGGGTCATTTTCCGTGACCAGACAAGCGGACGAACAACTTACGGGGGTGGCCGGTTCCTGTATACGGAGTTGCCGGAGGATGGCCGGGTAGTGGTTGACTTCAACAAAGCCTACAATCCGCCATGCGCCTTCACGCCCTACGCCACCTGCCCCTTGCCGCCAAAGGCGAATCGCCTGAGC
This sequence comes from uncultured Solibacteraceae bacterium, assembly GCA_964385765.1. Lineage (GTDB taxonomy): Bacteria > Acidobacteriota > Terriglobia > Bryobacterales > Bryobacteraceae > CAWELS01. The sequence continues at coordinate 6,081 of CAYLSS010000011.1, read as the reverse complement.
GTGGCGGTCGAGGCGGGCGAGAAGAACTACGGCGAGCGCCACTAAAAAGATAAGGAAATGTGAGAGAGGATTGGTGCGGACGAGAGGACTTGAACCTCCACTCCCTTTCGGGAACCAGAACCTAAATCTTCGTAAACGTAGCATTATCAACAGCTTACGTATTCGTGCTACTGTTGCACTGAATCTCAGCTAGTCGTTGTGAGTGCAACTGCTTAGCGGTGAGTTTGGGGGAGTTGTAGCAGTGAGTTTGTGTGAGTTGTTGCACCGTTGTTGCACTTCAGCGGGCGTGCTTCTCACAGAGTCGGCGGGCTGGAAGGGCCGGCAACTGGCACCGGCCGCGGGCGTCTTTGTGCTGGCACCTGTTGGCACCCGGTTTGCGTCGGGCGCGTTCTTCACGCTTCGAATCACGAGAGGCAGCACCGGCACAATCCTCGCAGTAGTTCCGACGGTTTGGGTTCGGGCGTCTCTTGACAGGGTATGACATCCCGCAGTTATGGCAGATCGAGAGTCCCGACTCACCTGCAACCGCCAACATCAGATGGCCCGCTATCGCGCCGAATGTTGAACTTACCGGCCCGGTGGTGAAGGTGATAGCCCAACGATCGCCACGCCAGTGCAGGTACGGCCGTATTCGCCCGTATCTCGTCCACTGCTCGACCACCATTTCGACAAACCCGACATAGACCCGACGCGGACTCGAAATAGGGCTGGTGACGCCATACCGGGAGAGCACTTCTACCGTCCGAGTCCCTTGCCCAGTGAACTGCCGATCACGTCCACGGAAGAGCAAGTTGTCTAGATCGTCGGGGTCGGGTTCTCCTGACCGTCGTATGGCTTCTGCGACGTTCACAACCGCCTGTGCTTGACGCGCGAACTCGAGCCATTTTGCCACCGGCTCATGGTAGTTGTACTCGCCAGTGGCTTTGATCTCCGAGCATTCACCCGCCCGCCCTGTGAAAGGTGCGCTGGTGTGGCTGTGAAACATCGGAAGCCCATGCCGGCAGAGTTGAAGCGTTCCGTACCTCTTAGCGAACCGAAGAACCGCCGCTTCAGAGTTAGCTGCTCTACCTACGTCAAGGAAGTCTTCAAGGATTTCTGAGCTGATGCGGCGTCTCCGGGAAGGGCCGGCGCTGAGAAGGGCTCCATTTTGGACAGCGATCTTCTGTGGGGCTGAGACCCATCCTTCGGTGACCGAGCCAGTCGGTGGTGTCCAATTAGAGTCCATTTCAACAACCTGACAACAACTCAATTATAACGCACAATCGGGGTGAAGGATATATGACACACACATGGCTGAAAACGGAAAACTGATTACGATCCCGGAGTTCCGCCGCACGGTGGAGCCGGGCGCCTTTCGGTCGGATCAGGCGGTGTACGCTGCCGTCCGCAACGTGCCGGGCTTCCCGGTTGTTCGCGTTGGGCGGCGGGTGTACATCGACCTCGACGAGTGGGAGCGGTTCAAGGCCAGCGGGGGGCAGGCGCTGGCGGGCGGTAAGTCACCCATGCCACGAATCAAGAGAGTCGGCCATCGGAAAGGGCCAGACCGGATCGCCATCACCAATCGCTGGGCAGCCGGCGCCATCTGCCAGCGCGGTTGGAATCCGGAGTATGGCGACGCAGAATCTCTCCGCGCACTGCGCGGCCACGCGGGGTCATTCATGTTCGAGCGGTTCCTCGAGGGCGCTCCTGCGGCGGTGCGGCGGCGCTGGCTCGACGATCCGGCGGACGAGGACGAACGGCCACCCGATAGCGGCAGAAATGTGGTTCCCATTGCCAAGAGTTAGGCGCCGCGGTCATCGGGTGAGCCGCCTCACGCCAGACGACCGGATCGAGCTTATGGGCAGCGGGCACCGCATGGTCACGTTCAGGGAGAGACGCCTGGCCGGACAGCTGAGACCTGTCCAAGCGCACCTCCAGCCGCCCGGCGGTTCGCCAGCCTGGACGCCGGTCACTTCATCGAGCGGCAACCCGTTTGAGCTGGTCCGATGAAACTTGAGCCAGACCAAGCCCCACTACTAATCTAAGAGGGGAATGCCCGGAATCTCGTAGAAAGTAGCGACTCTCACCTCTGAGCCGTTTGATAGGCTCAGAGCGATTTTTCTTAGCCGAGAAAAGGAGAGTCGCTATGAAGAAACCATACCAGATTGAAGCGCAGCGGGCCGTGCAACGGCTGGAAGAGATGGCGGGTGAAGGCAACCCGGCGGTGCAGATGGTGTTGCCTCTGGCGGAGTTGGTGGGCTGGCTGCACCAGGGGGTGGGCGAGCTCGTTCGTCAGGCCGGGCTGCAGTTGATCCAGTTGCTGATGGAAGAAGAAGTGAAGCAACTGGTGGGTGAGCGCAGCCGGCCATCGCCTCAGCGCACGGCGCAACGCTGGGGAAGCGAGCGGGGTTACTGCGTGGTGATGGGCCAGAAGGTACCGCTCGAACGGCCGCGCGTGCGGAGCACCGAGGACCGCGAAGTGCGGCTGGGCAGCTACGAGATGTTTCATCGTGGCGAGCCGTTGACGGAAACCGTGTGGGAGAAGCTGATGCTCGGTCTGAGCACGCGGAAGTACGGCGAGGCGGTGCGCCAATTCACCGAAGCTTACGGGCTGGAAAAGAGCGCGGTCAGTGAACACTTCATCGAAGCCAGCCGGTCGAAGTTGAAAGATCTGATGGAACGGCGCTTGGACAAGAAGAAGTTTTGCGCGCTGCTGATTGATGCGACGCCGTTCGCGGGCCAGCAGATGGTGGCCGCGCTGGGCATCGGCCACGACGGGTCGAAAACGATTCTGGGCATCCGCCAGGGAGCCACCGAAAACGCGACCGTGGTGGGCGAGTTACTGGGCGACCTGATGAGTCGCGGGATGGATTTCACCGCGCCGCGGCTCTACGTCCTCGACGGCGGCAAAGCGCTGCATGCGGCGGTGAAAAAGTATGCCGGCGAGACGGCGCCGATCCAGCGCTGCCAAGTGCACAAGCGGCGCAACGTTCTGGATCACGTCACTGACGAAGACAAGCCCGAGGTGGCGAGAAGGTTGAACGCGGCGTATGCGCTGGAAGACTACGCGGCCGCCAAAGAGGCGCTGGATGGATTGCATCGTGAACTCATGCATCTCAATCCAAGCGCGGCGCGCAGCCTGGCCGAAGGGCTGGAGGAAACGCTAACCGTACACCGATTACACGTTCCCACCCAACTGCGGCTGACGATGGCCAGCACAAATGTGATCGAATCGGCTTTCGCCATCGTGGAGCGGGTTTGCCTAAACGTGAAGCGCTGGCACGGCGGAGACCAGCGGGAGAGATGGGTAGGCTCGGGCCTGCTGGTGGCGGAGAAACAGTTCCGCCGCGTGAAGGGTTACAAGCAGATTCCTATCTTACTCAGAGAATTGGAAGCACTGCAGCCGTCCAGGAGAGAAGTTGCGACGCGAAGGAAGGCGTCGTAGAGTGGATTATCCGAGAGCCGCTACTTTCAACGGAAAGCCGGGCAATCCCATCTAAGATCTAAGAGAACGAGGATGGGGAGTTGCTTAAGGTCGTTCATTCATTATCGCCTCCGATCTCCTACGCATGGTATCAGCTGGTATCAGCACCTTCTTGAAGTGTTGTTGCCAGCTCCCTAGCACTTGATCCACAAGAACAGCACCGCAACCACCATGAGTCCAAACACCACTGTTATGCAGGTGGTGCATGGGCTATTGCCAGCCGCGGCAGTGGACGGTTTCGCTGGACTCGGGATCTCGTCTTGAGTGACTGCCCCATCAATCTCCGCCTCGTAATGGTAGATGTGAATTTGTACGACGGGGATCGGAGCCCGTCTACCGTGAAGGATCTTCGTCACGTGGGCCTGATGGGAATGACCTGCATCCAGGAGCAGTGCCAGGCGGCCTGCGTCCTCACGTGGTACGAACCCAATCTGAAACCCCTGCCGGACCCGTATCTCGATCGCGTTTCGATCATGCTCATTGTCCGGGTCGCGGACCAAGTAGACGGAGTCGCCCACCTCGACGTAGTCCTCCACGACATCGGCACGGCCTTCGTACGTGACGCCAGCGACCATGAAGTTAGCCGACGTGATCGGTCGCCTGAGGGCTCTCTCCTGCCGCTCCTGTTCCTTCTCCTCACGCTTTGTGGCCTTTTCGAGGTTCTGGACTGCCGTCCTCCGCTCTTTGGCTACGCGACGGAGGTCTGGAGGTAGGAGCCGCTCAACCGCTTTGTGCAGTTCACGACGCTCCTCCTGTGTGATCTTGCCGTCCGCCAGGATGTGGTTTACGGTCGTCCGAAGGAACTCGATCCCCGGAAGGTCCGAAGTCTTGTTGTCGTCCAGCCAAGTCTGAAGTGCACCGGCCTCCTCGTCGCTGATGACGCCGTCTTCGGTAGCCGTTTCGAGCAAGCCGAGCAGCTCTGCTGCAATTCCGGATTGGCTTAGCTTCCTGTCCAGCGAGACTCGTCTTCGCCTTCTTGGCGGTGGGCTTTGCCCTTCTTCAGGTGTGGGCTGATCGGTGGACATTCAACTAAACTGGGTATTCATACTCCAGTGCCTGATCCTTCAGTCATCCGGCTAACACCAGGAGCCAAACCGTGACCGCGGCGACGCCAGTCAGCATCGCCATGAGGCAGCCCGTGCCCGCAGTGACGGCCGGCGGTGCCTTCAGACTCCCTGGGGCCGGAGCGCCCGAAACAAAGACCTTTGCTTCCGGTCCCTCGCCTTGGATGCGCAGCAGCGGCGAGGCCAAGTACCTCTCAAAGGTGCTCGCGTAGATCCAGGAAGCGGCCGGAGAACGGCCAGATTCAATAGCCCTTTCGTACTCGCGTTTGCCTTTGTAGACGTTGAACCGTGTCCACAGATCGGCGCATGTTAGGCCAGGAGACTCCTCAACCGCTTGGATTACGTCTCTCGTCATCGAGGCCAAGCCTATCTCCTTGTTGATTCGGTCGATTTCCGTCCCCAGTCTCTCAGGGCTGCCCGTCGCGTCTTGGCCCGCATCGATTCTCGACAGGAGCGCCCTTCTCAACGCACGCAGCCCCTCGATGTCACCATAAAGTCCCATTCGCTGGCGGAGGTATGCTGCCTGCCCGTCGCAGAACTTGGAGTGGTCTTCAACCGCCTCCCATGCAAGTGCCAAGGCCCGCTCCTCGTCGCCCGAATCGCGGGCTTCCGTGAATACTCGCCAAGGGGAGTTGTCCGGATCTCTCACAGCAAAGACTCGCCAGTAGTATAGGACCCAAGCGCTAGGATGGCAAGCGTGCCTCCAATCGGACTGCTGCCGGTCGTACTGGGAGCGTCATGTCCGCCTGCAAGCCTAGATGACACCGACCAGGAGCGCCTGGTTGATATCTGCTCAACGTTGAACATGCAACCCCAAGCATGAAGAAGAAGAGCGCGGCGGCGGTCGCACTTGGCAAGCGGAGCGCGAAGGGTCGCATGAAGAAGCTCACCCCCGAGCAGCGCTCGGAGATCGCCCGCAAGGCGGCGAAGGCCTGGTGGGCGAAGGCGAAGGCGGAAGCGCCGGCGGCCGCCTCGGCGAAGGTGCGGAGCGCGAAGGCCCGTAAGCGGGCGGCGAAGGGAGCCTGAGCGATGGCAAACATAGCAGCGAAGGGCCGCGGCAAATGGCTGGTGCGGGTGTTCCTTGGACGCGACGGCGCCGGCCAGCAACTCTTTCACTCCAAGGTCATTCACGGAACGAAGCGGGACGCGGAGAACTACGCGGCCGAAAAGACGCTGGAGCGCGACCGGGGAGCCCTGACGGTCAAGCCAAAGGCCGTGGTGACGATGAACGAGTTGTTCGACGACCTCATGCTTCACTATCGACGTGGGGGCAACGCATACGGCCGGGAGGTTCAGTTCTTTTTGCGGAAGCACCTTCGGCCAGCGATGGGGGCGCTTTCGGTGTCACAACTCACTACCCACGCGATCAACGCCTACATCGACGCGAAGCTCGACGAGGGACTGGCGAAGTCTACAATCAATCGGCACCTGTCGGCGATCAGAACCTCACTCAAGCTGGCTGCCGAAGAATCGAGCCCGCCGAAGATCTCAAGCCCGATCCGGTTCAAGCAGCTCGACGAGCGCGGCAACGAGCGTGAGGGCTTCTGGACTCAG
>CAYLSS010000010.1:0-15175 GCA_964385765.1 uncultured Solibacteraceae bacterium | reverse complement strand
CCTGCACCGGCGTCCACCCGCCGGCGCCCTGGCGAACGGGCCTCATCTACGACGAAACCCGCGGAGTGCAGCGGTGGATCCACCCGTCGCTGCCGGACTGGAAAATAGACGAAGCCCACGCCCCGGACGGCTGGACATGGAGATCCGGAGATGATGGCGACGGCTGGAACGATCTTCACATCCGTTGTCTCGGCACACGAATCAAGACGACGGTAAACGGCAACGTGGCCACCGATGAGGACTTCGCCGGAGTCCTGGACGACGAGGCTCACCGCACCCGCCATGCCGGCCTGGACGGCCACATAGCCCTGCAGCTACACAGCAAAGATGAGCTGTACATTCGGTTTCGGCGCATCTTCATCCGTCCGTTCGACTAATAATAATGCTGCTGGGGCAGCGGCCGGGGAAACTGAGACAATGAAGCGGAAAGGAATCGGATTATCAGATTATGGCCATACGTGATGAAGACGCGCTGGAGTATCACTCTTCATACCCTCCCGGAAAGCTCGCGACCAAGCCCACGAAAGCCTGTCGTACCCAGCGGGATCTGTCACTCGCGTATAGCCCCGGAGTCGCTGTTCCCTGCATGGCGATCCACCGGAATCCGGACGATATCTACAAGTACACCGCCAAGGGGAACCTGGTGGCGGTGGTGTCCAATGGCTCGGCGGTGCTCGGATTGGGCAACATCGGCGCGGCGGCCGGCAAACCGGTAATGGAAGGCAAGGGAGTCTTGTTCAAGCGCTTTGCCGATATCGATGTATTCGACATCGAGCTGACCACCGAAGATCCGAAGGAGATCATCCGAGCATGCGAGCTGCTCGAAGCCACTTTTGGCGGGATCAACCTCGAAGACATTAAGGCGCCGGAGTGCTTCGAGATAGAAGAAGCGCTCAAGAAGACACTGAACATACCGGTATTTCATGATGATCAGCACGGGACGGCGATCATCTCCGGCGCGGCGCTGCTGAATGCGTTGGAGATCGCGGGCAAGAATATCGAGGAGATCAAGATCGTCATCAATGGAGCGGGCGCCAGCGGGATCTCCTGTGCGTTCCATTACTGCAACCTCGGAGTCCGCCGCGAGAACATCATTATGTGCGACTCCAAAGGAGTGATTTATAAGGGCCGCACCGACGGGATGAATCGATACAAGGAGCGCTTCGCGAGCGAGACCGAAGCTCGCACTCTGGCCGAAGCGCTGGCCGGAGCCGACGTCTTTTTCGGCCTTTCAGTAGCGAACTGCGTAACAGCCGAGATGCTCCGGTCAATGGCCGAGAACCCGGTGGTGTTCGCGCTCGCGAACCCTGATCCGGAGATCCCCTACGACGTGGCTGTTGAATCCCGCAAGGACGTCATCATGGCCACCGGGCGTTCAGACTTCCCAAACCAGGTCAACAACGTGCTCGGCTTTCCGTTCATTTTCCGCGGCGCGCTCGACGTACGCGCCACAGGGATTAATGACGAGATGAAGCTGGCCGCCACACGGGCGCTGGCGGCTCTCGCGAAGGAGATCGTACCGGACACGGTGCGCCGAGCGTACGGCGTCGAGGAGATGGAGTTTGGCCGAGAGTATATTATTCCGAAACCTTTCGACAACCGCGTGCTCATCTGGGTCGCCTCCGCTGTGGCCAAGGCGGCGATCGAAAGCGGTGTGGCCCGGAACCCGGTGGACCTCGAGGACTATCGCGATCAGCTCGAACGGCGCCTCGGCAAGGCTTATGAGGTGATGCGGATCATGATACACAAGGCCCAGCGCTCACCCAAGCGGGTCGTCTTCCCGGAAGGCGAACAAGAGAAGATCCTCCGCGCCTGCCAGATTCTGATGGACGAGCGCATTGCCAGTCCGATCCTTATCGGCGACAAAGACGTCATCCAGGAAAGCCTGAACAGGCTGCATCTCAACCTGAATGGTGTTCGGATCATCAATCCGGCGACGTTCTCCCGGCTGCCTGAGTACACCGAGGAGTTCTTCAGGATCCGGCAGCGCCGCGGTGTCACCCGGACCGCGGCCGGAGAGTTGATTGTCAGCCCGGTCATTTTTGGTTCGATGATGCTGCGGATGGGCGATGGCGATGCCCTGATCGCCGGCCTCAGCCAGAACTACCCCGACACCCTGCGGCCGGTGCTGCAGGTGATTCCGGTGCGCGAAGGGTTGCGACATGTCGCCGGGATGTACATCATCATCACCCCCAACGAGCAGACGTATTTTCTGGCCGACACGACGGTAAACATCGATCCGACGCCTGAGGACCTGGCGGAAGCCGCCATCGTGACAGCGGAAGCGGCAAGAGGCTTCAACGTCGAGCCAAAGGTTGCGATGCTATCGTTTTCGAACTTCGGCAGCGTTCGGCATCCGCTGGCCGAGAAGGTCCGCAGAGCCGTGGAGATAGTTCGTGAACGCGCTCCGGACATCATGGTGGACGGCGAGATGCAGGCTGACACGGCCGTCGTGCCGCGCATCATCGAAGAGCGTTACCCGTTTTCGACGCTGCAAGGCGGAGCCAACGTGTTGATCTTCCCTAGTCTGGAAGCCGGGAATATCGCCTACAAGCTGCTCCAGCGAATTGGAGGAGCCGAGGCGATCGGTCCGATTCTGATGGGGCTGTCCAAGCCCGTTCACGTTTTGCAAAGGGGTGACGAGGTCAGCGACATCGTGAACATGACCGCGGTCGCGGTGGTGGACGCACAGGAGGCCGGAGCGATCCGGAGCAAGTTTTTCTAGTCTTGTCAGCTCTGCGCGCCGCCGCCCTCGATTCCCAACTCATCGACGATTTCGTGGATGTCGGTCTCGCGGACTCGTACCTGCTGGCTCATCTGACCGGGTTCGTCGCGTTCGTCGAAGGCATGAAAAAGGGCCATCTTCACAATCGCGTAGCGCTCGGTTGCACTAAGTAGACGGTCATGCGTCCTTTCCCACCAGGCGACAGAGTTGTCGGGGAGAAACACGGATACGAATGCCCATTGCTTGCGGTCGGCCGAGAATTGAAAAACGTGCTCGGCGCCCGTTTCGCCATTGCCGGCCGACACCCGGTAGCCCTCATAGAAGTACTCATAGACATACCCGCTATCGGCGGTGTAGGTCTTCTGGCGCCTGTGCTTTGGCTGTCCGGCGAGCGGCGCCGGCTTGTTCGAGGTGAGTTTACGGAGCCATTCGAACATGAATTACCGCCTCACTATGCTCAGATTAGTGGCGTCAAGCTTCGGTTTCGAGTGCTACTCTACATATCATGTTTTGGCGATATCCTTTTGTCCTCCTCATGATGATCGCTGTCAGTTGCACCACCGAACCTGTGGCGCAGCGGATCGACCCGGATCGGGAAGAGTGGATCCAACTCTTTAACGGCGAAGACCTCGACAACTGGTGCATCAAGATCAACGGCTACGAACTTGACGACAACTACGCGAACACCTTCCGGGTGGAGGACGCCATGATGACCGTAAGCTACGAGGGCTACGAGGAGTTCAACAAGCGCTACGGCCACATCATCTATGATCAGCCATTCTCGCACTACCGCCTCGTGGTCGAATACCGCTTTGTCGGCGAGCAGGCGCCGGGCGGGCCGGATTGGGCTTTGCGCAACAGCGGCGCTATGCTCCATGGCCAGCCGCCGGAGACGATGAACAAGGATCAGGAGTTTCCGATCTCCATCGAAGCCCAGTTCCTTGGCGGCAATGGCGCCGATGAGCGCCCGACGATGAATCTGTGCACTCCGGGAACGAACGTGGTGATGAACGGCGAGCTCATCACGAAGCACTGTACGGAGTCATCATCGGAAACCTTCCATGGTGAGCAGTGGGTGCGCGCCGAAGCCAGGGTGCTCGGCGACGACTCCATCGAACACATGGTTAACGGCGAAACGGTTCTGCGCTACGAGAAGCCGCAGATCGGCGGCAATCCGGTGCCAGGGGCGGACCCCGATTATCTGCCGGACGGCACCCCGATCACGGAGGGCTACATCTCGCTGCAGGGCGAGAGCCATCCGATCCAGTTCCGCAGGGTCGAACTGCTGCCGCTCAAGGGCTGCATGGATGAGAAGGCGATCAACTACAAGTCCTATTACGTCGCCAGCGATGCTTCGGCCTGTGAATACTGACCCCTCCAACGCGGCTGCGGATTTCGATACGCTGAACAATCGGGAGGCATAACGATGGAGAGACGCACACTGCTCAGAGCTTCGGCCGTGGCGGCGCCGGCATTGGCCCTTGGCGGCCGGGTGTTCGGCGCGAACGAGAAAATCCGGGTCGCGGTGCTCGGCGTGCATGGCCGCGGCAAGGATAACATCAGGGGTTTCGAACCGCAGGAGAACGTCGAGGTGGCAGCGCTGGTCGACCCCGACCTGCAGGTTGCGAGAGAACGCGCGGCGGACTTTGAAAGTACTTACGGCCGGCGGCCCGAGGTCATCCAGGATTTGCGCGAGGCGCTCGATGACAAGAGCATTGACGTCATCAGCGTGGCGACGCCCAATCACTGGCACGCACTGGCCACGATCTGGGGCTGCCAGGCCGGTAAGGACGTCTACGTCGAGAAGCCGGGAACGCACTCGATCGCTGAGGGCAGAAGCATGATCGCGGCCGCGAAGAAGTACGACCGCATTGTGCAGCACGGAGTTCAGCTTCGCAGTTCCGAGGCGATCCAGGAGGCTGTCGAGAAGCTCCGCAGCGGAGCGATCGGGGATATCTACATGGCGCGCGCCGTCATCTTCAAGTGGCGGCCGGCGCTCGAGAACCATCCCAACGCCGATCCGCCAAAGCACCTCGACTACGACCTCTGGGTGGGACCCGGCAAGTGGCGCCCGTACTCGAAGAATCATGTCCACTATAACTGGCACTGGACCTGGGATTTCGGCAACGGCGAGATCGGCAACCAGGGAGTTCACGAACTCGACATGCTGCAGTGGGGCCTCGACGTGAAGCTTCCGACGCGGGTCGCGGCGATGGGCGGCAAATACCTGTGGGACGACCGGCGAGAAACGCCGGAATTGCTCACCGCACTCACCCATTTCGGCAATGAAAACAAGTACGCCGAGATCGCGGTCCGCTTCTGGTGCTCGAACCACGAGACCGAGTCGGCCAACGGCAACCTCTTCTACGGCTCCGATGGCCACATGGTGATCAGCGGATACAACAAGTACGCGATCTACTACGGCCGGAAAAACGAACCGGGCGAGAAGGGCGCAGCGCCCACACGCCACTACGAGAACTTCATCAAAGCCGTTCGCAGCCGGAAGACTTCTGACCAAAACGGTCCCGTCGAGACCGCTCATTACTCGTCGGCGCTCGCCCACATCGCCAATACAGCCTTCCGCCGGGGCGAGATCCTAGACTTCGACACGGAAAAGGAACGGTTCGCAGGAGACGAGGAAGCCAACCGCATGCTGACGGATGAGTACCGGGACGGCTACCGCGTTCCACCTCCGAACGAGGTTTAGAACGTACAGAACTGGCGGTTAGTTGATTAGATCACGGCCGCCAGTGCTCCATTACTTTCGTACGCTATTGATCCGCGTGGACCTGCAGGGCTCCGGTTCGTAATCCCCCCACCCTCTCCCGCGAGATTGCGGTGGTGGATGCGTCCAGTCACCGGTTTTTGGTATTTGATAGAAGATCAGTATTCCGGCGATTCGGCTGACGACGCGGAGGAGGGGAAACCGCTTCGGCAGCCAGGAGGAGAGTCCGGCGGTGTTGGATAGCACAATTCTGGATTTCATCACGAGCCGTGCAAGGACGAGCCCGTCCAGCGTGGCGGTTCTCGGTGGAGAGTTCTATCCACTTTCGTATCAAGCGCTTTCAGAGCAGATATGGGAGACGGCCGGACGGCTAATCGGAGCGGGCATCTCGCCTGGCGATCGTGTGGCCATCGTCTTGCCGGGCGGACCCGAGTCGGCCGTCTGTTTCCTTGCGGTATCTGCAGTCGCTGCATGCGCTCCGCTGAACCCCGCCTATCGGGCTGAAGAGTTTGACTTCTATTTCGAGGATCTGGGCATCAGAGCGCTGGTTCTTCAGGACGGTTCGGAGTCTCCTGCCCGCGCCGTCGCGTTGCGTCGCAAGATTCCGATCTTTGAGCTGACGCCGGACCGCGAGGTGACCGGCCGCTTCCACTTGGAGACCGGCAGGGACACGAGGGGCGAGCCCGAGACTCCCAGCCCGGAGAACGTCGCGCTGGTTTTGCACACCTCGGGCACGACCTCCCGTCCGAAGCTGGTGCCGCTAACCCACGGAAACCTGACCACCTCGGCGCGCAACATTCAGAAGAGTCTGCGCCTGACGGAGGCGGACCGCTGCCTGAGTATCATGCCCTTGTTCCACATCCATGGTCTGGTCGGCGCGATCCTTTCATCGATTGCGGCAGGGGGAAGCATCGCCGTTCCCGGCAGATTCGATGCACCGAGGTTTTTCGACTGGCTGGAGGAGTTTCAACCAACCTGGTATACAGCGGTGCCGACAATGCACCAGTCGATCCTGCAGCGGGCGAAGGATCGGGGTGACGTAAGCCGGCGCCGCCTTCGCTTCATCCGCTCATCGTCATCCGCACTGGCGCCCCAGGTGATGGCGGAGTTGGAAGAGGTGTTCGGCGCCCCTGTCATCGAGTCTTACGGCATGACCGAAGCCTCGCACCAGATGACCACCAACCCGCTGCCGCCGGCGCGCCGGAAGCCCCGTTCGGTGGGGCTCGCCGCCGGACCGGATGTGGCCATCATGGATAGCAATGGCCGATTACTGCCGCATGGTGAGACCGGTGAAGTGATGATTCGTGGGCTCAGTGTAACTTCCGGGTACAGCAATAACCCAGAAGCAAATCGCGATTCCTTTCATGACGGGTGGTTCCGCACCGGCGATCAAGGATACCTGGATGAGGAGAACTATCTCTTTCTAACTGGCAGACTGAAGGAGATTATCAATCGCGGCGGCGAGAAGATATCCCCCCGCGAGGTGGACGAGGCCCTGCTGGATCACCCGTTGGTGGCGCAGGCAGTTACATTTGCCATCCCGGATCCGTCCTTGGGCGAAGAAGTGGCCGCGGCCGTGGTATTGCAGAGTGGCTCCCACACAAGCGCAACGGAAATCAAGGAGTTCGCCAGTGGCCGGCTGGCCGATTTCAAAGTTCCCCGGCAACTCGTCATCCTCGAGGAGATTCCAAAGGGGCCGACGGGAAAAATACAGAGAATCGGTCTTGCCGAGCGGCTTGGGCTGTTAATCACAGCACGACCAGACGAAACCCGCTACGAAGCTCCCCAAACAGAAACGGAGCGCATGCTATGCGCCATTTCGAGCGAAGTTCTGGCCATTGCTCCTGTTGGGACTACGGACGATTTCTTCAAATCGGGCGGGGATTCGCTGCTTGCAATGCAGTTCCTGGCCCGAGTGAAAGGGGAGACCGGCAGGGCCCCGTCCATGGTCCGCTTTTTCGAGGATCCGACGGTCGGCGCAGTGGCCCGGTGGCTGGGCAACCACCCGTCGCAAGGCGCCTCCGGAGAAGCCAGCGTCGGCAGACGGCCTCAGAACGAGCCATTGGTGGCCTCCTTCGCCCAGGAGCAGATGTGGTTTCTCGACCAGATGGGCGTCGAGCGGTCGCGTCTGAACCGCCCGGCCCTGTTCTCACTCCGAGGACCGCTTGACGTCGAAGCGCTGAGGCGCAGTCTGTCCGCAATCGTCGAGCGTCATGAGATTCTCCGCACCACCTATCAGGCGACCGGCGACGGAGTGATTCCGGCGATTGGACCTCCCGGGCCGGTGGAGGCGCCGGTGGTGAACTTGGGAGATGTTACCGGCGAGCCGACCGATGAGCGCCTTGCAAGTATCGTACGCGAAGAAGCGGCCAGGCCCTTTGACCTCGAGCGCGACCTGATGCTGCGAGCGCAGTTACTGCGCATCAGCAGCGAAGAACACGCGCTCTTTGTCAACATGCACCACATTGCGTCGGACGGCTGGTCTTCCCGAATCTTTCTGCGCGAACTTAGTGCGTATTATTCGGCTTACTCCAGCGGCCTCGAGCCTTTCCTGCCGGAGTTGCCGCTGCAATACAGCGACTACGCGTACTGGCAGCGGAAGCGCGCGGGCGCCTCCGATCTGAAAGAGCAGCTTTCCTATTGGAAGACCGCCCTGGAGGGATTGCCAGAACAACTGGAGTTACCGGCCGACCGCCCGCGGCCGGTAAGAAGGTCTTATCGAAGCCGGCGCGAATCACTAACCCTGCCGCACGATTTGGCGACGTCTTTGCGGGAACTTTGCCGGCGGGAAGGCGCCACACTCTTCATGGTTCTGCTGGCCGGATTCCAGGTGCTGTTGCACCGATACACCGGCAAGCAGGACCTCGTGGTCGGCGCGGTCAATGCCAATCGGACACGAAAGGAGTTCGAGCCGCTTATCGGCCTCTTCATGAATCTGCTGGCGATGCGCGCCGATCTGTCAAAGAACCCGACGTTCCGGCAGTTCCTTGATCGCGTTCGAACCACCACCATCGAAGCATTCGCCAATCAGGAAGTTCCTTTCAGCGAGGTGGTCCGCGCTGTTAACCCGGAGCGCTCACCTGATTACAACCCTGTTTTTCAGGTGCTTTTTCAACTGCGAAACCTCCCGGCGGCACCGACTGCGATGCGTGATCTCACCATCGAGGAAAGGGACGTCGCCCCCCCGGCCGCTGAAAACGATTTAACGCTGGAGACCAGAGAGACTCCGGACGGCATTCAGTGCCTGGCCATCTACAATTCGGATCTCTTTGAGGCGGCGACCATTCACCGGCTTCTCGCGCACTATCAGATATTGCTCGAATCACTCGTAGACCGGCCCGAGGAGCGTATTTCGGATCTCGACCTGCTGGCGGAAACCGAACGGCGGACTATGGTTGACGACTGGGATGATACGGGACAGCCACGGGCGGAAGCCAGCGTGATCAAGCGAGTCGAAGATCGCGCTCGCCGGGCGCCGGAAAGTATCGCGGTGGCCGGCGAATCGGTTCGAGTCACTTACGGCGAATTGAACAGACAGGTCAACCGGGTAGCGCACTGTCTTAGACATCATGGAGTAGGTCCCGACGTTCTCGTGGGACTCCACTGCGAGCGTTCGCCTGAAATGCTGATTGGGATTCTGGGAATCCTCAAGGCCGGGGGCGCCTATGTGCCGTTGGATCCACAGCTTCCCGAAGAGCGTCTTACCTGGATTCTGGGCAATACGGCGCCTCGACTGGTGTTGACAACAGGAGTCCTGCAACAGAGAAGCTCGCTGCAGGGAATTCGTACAGTCCTTCTGGAGACGAGCGGCGATCCGTTGACCGGGCACGATCACAACCCGGCGCCGTCGGCCGCTCCGGATAACGCCGCTTACGTGATCCACACCTCCGGGTCGACCGGCCATCCCAAGGGCGTCGTCGTCACCCGAGGGGGCCTGGAGAATTATGTGACGTCATTCCTCGAGAAGATAGACGTGACCGCGGCGGACCGCGTTCTGCAGATCGCGTCGCTCAGCTTCGACATGTCCGTCGCGGAGATCTTCCCGGCGCTGGCGTCCGGCGCTTGCGTGGTGCTTCCGAAGCCTGGAGGCCAGCGGGACGCCACTTACGTGAGCCACATCGTAGAGGAATGCGGAGTCACGATGATGGTGGTGGTGCCGTCGCTGCTCAGCCTCCTTCTCGATGAACCGGCCTTTGATCGCGGCCGGACCTTGCGGACAGTGGTGGCGGGCGGAGAGACCTTGTCGCCCAAGCTATGCGACCGCTTTCTGCGGCGCTCCGGCGCGACCTTATGGAACTCCTACGGGCCAACTGAGGCGACAGTACAGGCTACTTATGAGCGTGTGAAGCCGGACGGAGACCCGGCACGGATTCCGATTGGCCGGCCGGCCGCAAATGTACGAGTCTACATTCTGGATCAACATTGCCGCCCGGTCCCGGTGGGCGTGGCTGGCGAGCTCTATATCGGCGGGCAGTGCCTGGCGAGAGGATATTGGAATTCGCCCCGGCTGACTGCTGAACAATTCATCCCGAATCCTTTCTGCGCTCCGGGGGAGCGATTGTATCGGACCGGAGATCGGGCGCGCTTTCTGCCCGACGGCAATATCGATTTTCTTGGACGCTCGGATCACCAGGTCAAGATCCGTGGCTTCCGCGTCGAGTTAGGCGAGATTGAATGGACCCTGCGGCGCCATCCCGGCGTCATTGAGGCCGTTGTTACCGCCCGCGAAGAGAGCAACGGCGAACGGGGCCTGGCGGCTTACTATGTTTCCGGGACGAAGGGCGCTCCGGAGCCCGCGGAATTGGAGCGATTCCTTCGGGACAAACTACCTCATTACATGGTCCCGCCGTGGTTGGTTCCTCTGGCGGACTTACCGCGAACGCCGAACGGCAAAGTCGACCGCCGGGCGCTGCCCGAGCCGCAATCTTTGATGCCGTCCGCCGCCAGTGTGTCCCTGCCCCCGCCGGACCGGATTTCCGCAATTACTCGCGTCTTTGCGGACGTCCTGGGACATTCCCGTATTCCACCCGAGGCCAGCTTTTTCGCGATTGGCGGTGATTCGTTGAAGGCCGTCCGTGTGGTATGGAAGCTCAATGAGGTTTTTCGCGCCAACATCCCCGTTGAGAGTTTCTTCCGGATGCCTACTGTTTCCGCGATGGCGGCCGCGATCGACCCGGCGAGCGTTTCCGAATTTTCACGTCGTATCCCCCGAAGGGGCAGTTCGGATCCTTGCCCGCTGTCCTTCGGCCAGAAGCGGTTCTGGTTCATGGAGCGCCTGGAACCGAACAGTGCTCGACATAATGTCATATCAGCACTCAACTGGACGGGGCCGATGAACCAGCGAGAGCTCGAGCAGGCCTTCAACGACCTTGTCGGGCGACACGAAATCCTTCGCACGACCTACCACGATGTTGCCGGCAAGCCAGTGCAGGCGACCGTGGATGAATGCTCGTTGGAACTTGGATTCATTGACTTACAGGATGCTGCCGAACACCGGGAGTCCAAGCTCGAAGGCTGGCTCGAACGAGCGGCGGCCAGGCCGTTCGATCTGGCTCGAGAGATCCCGCTGCGGGCCGAAGTCGCAAGGGTGGGTGAGGCCAAATTCGTTCTTCTTCTCTGCGTCCACCACATTGCATGCGACGGCTGGTCTTTCGGCGTCCTGTTTCGCGAGCTGGCGGAACTCTACGCTGCTCGCGTTGCGAAGAAGTCCGTCCGCCTGGGCGAACTGCCCATCCAGTACGCCGATTATGCGTTATGGCAGGCCCAACAAATGCAGGGCGAGCGGCTCGAAACCGGGCTGTCCTTCTGGCGCAGACAGCTTTCCGGAAACATCGAGAGGGCGACATTCCCAGCCGATGGTTCAGCACCCGCAGCGTCCGACCGCGGGGGCGCCACCGCGACCTTAAACCTGCCCGACAGCCTTCGAAAGGCACTCCAGCAGTGCGCCAAATTGTCCGGAGATACTATATTCACGCTGGTGGCTGCGGCTTTTCAGGCGCTCCTTCACCGCTTATCCGGACAGGACGACATCGTCATTGGCGCCGCGGTCGCGGGACGAGAGCGACCAGAAGCGGACTCGCTGATCGGATTGTTCACCAACACTGTCCTCCTCCGTCTCGATTTCTCAGACGATCCTGTTTTCGAGGCGCTGTTGAGTCGAGCGCATGGGATGATACTCGAGGCGCTCGCGCACCAGTCCCTACCCTTCGAAAGAGTGGTGAAGGAGATCAATCCGCCGCGCGAAGAAGGCCGCAATCCCTTCTTTGACGTCATGCTGGAGTTCAACAGCGAGGCATGGCACACCTTCGACATCAACGGTGTGGAAATAGAACCGAGAACCGCGCCGAGCCCGCAGGCTCGATTTCCGATCGCGCTGCACGTCAACGAGCGCCCCGAAGGGCTCCACCTGCGCGCCGTTTACCAGCGATCGCTGTTCTCGCCAGAGGCGGTGGAGCGGCTCCTCAAGCAGTTCGGACTGCTGCTGGAAGCGGCTACCGGGGACCCATCCCAACGAGTCTCGCAGCTTCCCCTGATGACAGATCGCGAACAAACCCGCATGCTTTCCGAATGGAACGCCACGGCCGCCAACTACCCTCGTGACCGTTGCCTGCATGAGCTTTTCGAGGAACAGGTTGAACGTACGCCCGGCGAGATCGCCGTTCGCTTCGAGGACGTCCATCTCACTTATCGCGACCTGGATCGCCGCGCCAATCGGCTGGCGCACTATCTGAGGAGCCAAGGAGTGCGACCCGAGACGTTGATCGGCATCCATCTGGATCGGCGGCCCGAGATGGTCGTCGCGGTCCTGGGTGTTCTGAAGTCCGGCGGCGCTTATGTTCCTCTCGATCGACATGGACCGGCCGCCAAGATGAGCCGCATCATCCGCGATGCCGGGCTGAGCATGATTCTGACCGATAAGGCGGGAACGGCGTCGCTGCCGGCCAGCGTCGAGCGGCTCATCCTGTTGGACGAAGACATAAGCGCGATCGAGGAGTCGAGCCCCGGCAAGCCGGCGATCATCAACAACCCCGAACACTTGGCCTATGTCATCTACACGTCGGGATCGAGCGGTGAGCCGAAAGGGGTACTGATCGAGCACCGTGCACTGGTGAACTACGTTTGGGGCGTGAGGGAAACTCTCCGTCTCGGCGAAGCGAAGACCTTCGCCCTGCTCCAACCGCTGAGCGCCGACTCTTCGGTAACGACAATCTATCCTCCGCTGATCACGGGCGCCTGTCTGCATCTGATCTCCGAAGAAAGAGCGCTCGACGCCGATGCCCTCTCCGACTACTTCGAGAACGAAGAGATCGACTGCCTCAAGATCGCTCCCTCGCATCTGGCGGCAATTCAGGCTGTCTCCACCCGGCCGCTGATGCCGCGCCGCAAGCTGATCGTCGGAGGGGAGCCGTTCCGGCAGGACTGGGCGCTCGATTGGCGGCAAGCACGGCCCGAATGCGAGATCTTCAATCACTATGGTCCGACCGAGGCAACCGTGGGCGTTACCGTCTTCCCGCTCGAGGAGGCGCCGGATAGCCTGGCCACCGGGACGGTTCCGATCGGACGGCCGCTGCCCAACGTGCGGGCTTACGTATTGGACAAGAATCTCGAACCACTCCCGGCCGGGGCGGTCGGAGAATTGTGGCTCGGCGGCGCTTGTCTTGCGCGCGGCTATCTGAAGCGTCCGGAGCAAACCCGGGAGGCCTTCGTCGCGGATCCTTTCAATGACGCAGGCCGGCTCTACCGGACCGCGGACGTTGCGCGTTTCCTCTCCGATGGCAATCTCGAGTTTCTCGGCCGCAGCGACAACCAGGTGAAGATCCGCGGATTCCGGGTCGAACTCGAGGAAATCGAAACGGCCATCGTGGCACACCCGCGGGTACTCGAAGCGGCAGTGGTTACCGAGCAGACGACGCCCGGAAGAATGGGACTCGTCGCCTGCATCGTCCCTGCCGCGTCGGAAGGGATCTCCCTGGTTGAGCTTCGCTCGTGGCTCAGAGACAAGCTACCCGAATACGAGCTGCCCGAAGGGCTGAAAGTGGTTCGAGCTCTCCCTCGAACCACTCATGGCAAGCTCGACCGCGGAGCGCTGGGGCGCGCAATTTCGGAACTCGAGACTGTGAGACGATCCGATCCCCTTGCAGAATCCGTTGCGCCGCGGAACGACCAGGAAGAGAAGATCGCCGAAATCTGGCGCCGGCTCCTTGGCTGCGATTCCGTGGGCGTCCATGACGATTTCTTCGAGCTGGGAGGCCATTCGCTTCTGGTCATTCAGTTGGTCCACCGACTGCGCAGGACGTTCGCGGTCGATCTTCCGGTCCGGCAAATCTTCGAAGAGCCGACGATCGCCCGACTCGCCGAGGCCATTGCAGAAAGTAGTGGCGACCAGCAAAAGAACGGGGAGAAGGGCAGCCACCCGACCATATCCCGGTTACCGATGGCGGCTCCGCCGCGCGATCAGACTGACGCGCCACCGGCTAAGCCGCCGGCCGCGCCCAACATCCATCCTGTCTCATGGGCACAGCAGCGCCTGTGGTTTCTCGATCAACTGGAGCCGGCTCAAGCAACTTACAACATGTCGGTAGCCTTCCGGCTGCAGGGCCCCCTCGATGTTGAGGCTCTCGAGCGGAGTTTCTATGAAATTGCACGGCGTCACGAGGTATTACGCACGACATTCTCAGCTCCCGACGGGCAGCCGCTACAGGTAGTAAGCGAAAAGCCGATCCACTCCTTCGTCGTGGTGGACTTGCGATCCTCTACGGCAGGCGATCGGCACGCCGCGCTGCAGCGCCAGCTTCTGGCGGAGGCTCGCCGTCCCTTTGACCTGGAACGCGGGCCGCTGTTGCGCGTCACCTTGTTCCGTACGGGGGAAGCAGAGTCTTATCTATTGACCAGTCTTCATCACGCTAACTTCGACGGATGGTCCAGGCGCATTCTCTACCGGGAGCTCACTACCTTTTACGACGCCTTCGTGCAGCGGACTGAGCCGCAACTTCCGGCCATGGCCGGGCAATACGCCGACTACGCACGGGGACAGCTCCAATTGTCCCAATCCGTTGCGTTCCATCGACAACTGTCCTACTGGAAGCGCAAGTTCGCCGCTCCACCGCCTCACCTGCAACTGCCTACAGACCGCTCCATCCCCCCGATTTCCAATTCCGAAGGGGCGCGCATCGAGGCCGAGCTCTCTCCGGAACTGCTGGAACGCATTCGCAATCTGGCCGGCGGAGAGAAGGCGACACTCTTCATGGTGCTCGCGGCGGCATTTCAACTCCTGCTCGGCAGGCTGTCCGGAGAGGATGATATCTGCATAGGAACTCCGATCGCGGATCGAAGGTCAGCGAAATACGATCCGGTGATCGGACAGTTTCTCAACACCCTGGTTCTGCGGACGAAGTTACGCCGGGGCATGACGTTTCGCGAGCTTATCCGACACGTTCAGGAAGTAGCAATTGAAGCCTACGAAAATCAAGACGTCCCATTCGAAAAGCTTGTCGACGAGATCGGCGTTGACAGGAACCTTTCTCGTACACCTCTATTTAGCGCGCTGATTAACTTCTTCAACGACCCTGTCGCCAACCTAGAGTTGTCCGGCCTCAGTGTGAGTCAATTGCGGCTGCCGGACCCGCCGGCTAAGTTTCCACTGACACTGTACGTCGTCCTGCGTGACGGGATGCACCGCCTGATCCTGCACTTTCAGCGCGCCCTCTTCAACAACGATAGAATCT
>CAYLSS010000009.1:10243-15459 GCA_964385765.1 uncultured Solibacteraceae bacterium | reverse complement strand
TGGAAGGCGCATCACCATGCGAAGTTCGCCCTGCAGCGTCTTCGCTTGAGCCTGGACCCAGCCCAGGCGGTCACAGGGTTCGAGTTTCGGCTGGCGCAGCTTCGGAACCTGTTGGCCGGCCAACGAAGAACTGGCGCCTCGCTCTAACCCGCTCTAGTTCGATCGCTAGGCTAGTTCTCAGACAGTGCCGAGAGGAATTGATGGCTGATGGGCCAGCGACCGATGAGCCGGCTGCCGACGGTTTCGAAGGTGCCGTTGGTGAGGACGCCGCTGAGGTCGCGGTCACTCGGCGTCTTGTCCTCCAGGCGGATGAGACTTCGCAGGAGTTCGGTAACCCGCTCAAACTCCGTGGCCAGCTTGATGGCCTCCTGCGGGGAACCGCAATCCGCCCGCAATCTGGCCTCGAAGCCATCTCCCTTAGGGCCGACCGCTAGGACTACGCGCTCGGTTCTTGATAACGCCGTGGCGAAGGAGCGCGTGCCGTCGGGCAGCCACTTGGCGCGCGTCAGCTCGGCGCCGGACATGGACACCCAAAAAGGCTCGTTCGGAACGTTCTCCGGGTCCACCGGCTCGACATTTTCCTGCATGGCCAGTGCGGCCGAGCGGTCTGGACTCGACGCCATTGCCATGTAGCGGTATGTCAAAGGATAGAACGAGATGATTCTGTCCGGGGAGGAGCCGCGCACCTGGCAGAAGGAATTGATGCAGGTTCCGTTCTTCTCTTTGACGTAGTCCTCGATCTGTCCCCATCGGAAGCGGCCCCTCAACAGCAAGAACCGTTCACGCTCGTGGAAGGCGATCAATGCGCAATCCAGGTCGCTCCGGTAGTTGAAGCCGGTTTCGCGGACAAACTGCCGGTAGTCCGCTTCCTCCTCAGCGCCCGTGCCGGCCAGGAGATCGAGGAGACCGGAGGTTCGAAGGGCATGGAGATCGATGTAAAGCACCGTGGCGTTTTCGGTGGGCAGGCGTGCGAGCAGTTCGGCAACGGTGTCGACTTGGAGGTATCGCCAGTAGGTGAGCAGTCCGATAACGCTGAGGCACACGACCGCCGCCAGTATGGCCAGGGTTGTGGGTTTTGTTTGTATGGTCACGCTTGTTCCGAGCTTATACGGCGGCTACCGGGGCGCGTACACGGTCCACATTCCTCAATTCAAGATAGGGCTGGAGCGAGTGCATCATCTGGGAGAACTCGTCAATGTCGAGGGACTGCGCGCCATCGCTCCACGCCTTCTCCGGCTTCGGGTGTACTTCGACAATCAAGCCATCGGCGCCGATGGCGACGCCGGCGCGGGAAAGTGCCGGAACGAGGCTGCGGCGTCCGGTGGCGTGACTGGGGTCGAGAATGACAGGCAAATGTGTTTTTTCCTTGAGCACCGCAATGGCGGTGATATCGCAAGTGTTGCGGGTCTCGGTCTCGAAAGTGCGAATGCCCCGTTCGCAGAGGATGACATGCGGGTTGCCGTGAGCGACGATGTACTCGGCCGACATGAGGAGCTCTTTGATGGTGGAACTCATGCCGCGTTTGAGGAGGATGGGCCGGCCACAGGAGCCCAACGCTTTGAGCAGCGCAAAGTTCTGCATGTTTCTGGCCCCGATCTGCAGGATGTCGGCGTATTCGGCCACCAGTGGAACGTTACGGTCGCTCATGACTTCGGTTACGATAGCCAAGCCGGTGGCTGCCTTGGCCTGGCGAAGCAGCTTGAGTCCGCCTTCCTGGAGGCCCTGGAAGTCATAGGGTGAAGTACGGGGCTTGTAAGCGCCGCCCCGGAGCAGCTTGGCTCCGGCCTTGGCCACGCCTTCGGCGGACTCCATGATCTGTTCCTCGCTCTCCACCGAACAGGGTCCGGCGATGACCGGAAAATTATCGCCGCCGAACTCGGCGCCGTTCACCTTGACGATCGTGTTTTCCTTTCGAAATTCGCGGCTTACGAATTTGTACGGGGCCGAGATCGCCACCGCTTTCTCGACCTGACTCATGGCCTCCAGTGATTCGAGGCACGGCGAGACGTCTCCTCTTCCGATGGCGCCGATCACGACGCGTTCTTCGCCTTCAATGGCATGGATGGCATAACCGAACTCGCGAATCCGTTCGCAAACGGCTTCGACTTCCTCTTTCGTAGCGTGACGTTTCATCGAGATGATCATCAGTCATCCTTTCCGGAGAGGATCATAATCCTCGTCCAAAAGTTTACCGTCCGATCGTGGCGGACGCCAGAGCATAAAAAAACCCCACTCCCGCGAGTGGGGTCGGTTTCATTCCCGTTTCGATGCCGCCTTCTAAACCAGTTCCACTCGCGACTCAGGCCTGTCGCCAAAATCGAAAGCTAAAGCTGGAATGGTAATAGCGCATCGAAAAATTAAGTCTAGGACAATTTGTCCTGAAATGCAAGAGTGGTCAATTGGCTGAATTGGCCGCTCTGTCGTCATCAGTCGTTTCCGGCCGGACGATTCTGTCTATGTCGAACCGTCCTGCCTGGCATCCGGTCGGAGTGGTAGTACAATGACCTACTCATGAGAAATTGGAGACAGATCGCCACCGCCTTGGAACTGAATATCCCCGCAGCCGACGTGGAGCGTGCGGCCACCGGCCTTGCCCGGATCGAGACGGCTTTCGGGCCGCTCATCAAACAGATCCCGCTCGAAACGGAGCCCGCGCTGATTGTCCCACGCTTCGTGGAGGATTCGAATTGACCATTCTGGAGGCGGCGCGGCTGATGCGCAGCGGCAAGACCACATCGGTCGAGCTGACTCGTGAGTGCCTCGACCGGATCAAGCGTTTGCAGCCGCGACTCAACGCTTTCCTGACAATCACCGCCGAGACCGCAATCGACCGGGCCAGGCTGATGGACCAGGAACTGGCTGCCGGATTCGATCGGGGGCCGCTCCATGGCATCCCGATCGCTCTGAAGGACGTTTTTTGCACCAAGGGTGTCCGCACCACCTGCGGTTCGATTCTGTTCGCCGATCACGTACCGGTTTATGATGCGGCGGTGGCCGAGCGGCTGGATGAAGCAGGCGCCGTTCTCCTCGGCAAGACCAACATGCATGAGCTGGCCTACGGCATCACGTCGACCAATCCACACTTCGGCCCGGTACGAAACCCCTGGCAGCCGGAGCATGTCCCGGGAGGATCGAGCGGCGGCTCCGGGGCGGCTGTCGCGGCCGGTCTGGCGTTCATGGCGATGGGCAGCGATACAGGGGGATCGATCCGAATTCCTGCTTCGTTCTGTGGCACGGTCGGTTTGAAGCCGACCATCGGGCGGGTCAGCCGCCGGGGTGTGATGCCGCTCGACTTCACGCTGGACCATATGGGTCCGCTTACGCGGACGGTGCGCGATGCGGCCGTCACGCTGAACGCGATCGCCGGACACGACCCGCGTGATGAATCATCGAGCCGGGAGCCTGTGGAGGACTACCTCCCGGCAGCCGATGTTTCGCTTCGAGGGTTGCGCATCGGCGTACCGGAGAATTTCTATTTCGAGCAGGCCGACGTCGAAGTCGCAAGGGCGGTGCGTTCGACGATCGCTCTGGCTGGAGATCTTGGGGCCGCGACGATTCCGGTGACTGTGCCCGACATTGCCGCGATCAATACGGTTGGCCGCATCATCTTGCTGGTTGAGGCATCTGCCGTCATGGAGGTTCATCTGAGCAACCGGGCGCAGTTCGGCGAGGACGTTCTGGCCCTGCTTGACCAGGGACGGCTGATTCCCGCGACCGACTATGTTCAGGCCCAGCGGCTCCGGCGGCTCGCGCAGGAGGAATTCCGCGAGCTTTGGAAGATAGTCGATTGTCTCGCCATGCCCACCACGCCAAGTCCGGCGCCGCGGATCGGGGAGTCGACAGCCACCGTCGGGGGCTTGACGGAAGATGTGCGGTTAGCAGCGACCCGGCTGGTGAGGGCGTTCAACGTCCTGGGTCTGCCTGCTCTCTCCATGCCCTGCGGTTTTGGCCGCGGCAATCTGCCTTTGGGCCTGCAGATTGTCGGGCCGCCCTTTCGCGAGAAGCGAATTCTCCGAGTTGGCGCTGCTCTCGAAGACGCCCTGCCTGCGGTGCCGGATCCGCCCGTTATTTCTCTTTAGCACCGCCAAAAGCAGTAGCATTCGGTGTTCGACCCTAATCGTCGGGCTTGATTCCTCCGATAGACATCAGGAGCTGACGCTGGTGTGGCCACGTTTCGTCGTCTACGTTGGTGAGGCGCAACCAGGGTTAAAGAACCGCGAAATCGCTCAACGGCTTTCGATCACTTCAGGAACGGTCAAGGTCTATCTGATGCATGTATTTGAAAAGACGGGCGTGAAGGATCGTTACGCGCTGGCGGCGCAAGCAAAAAGTCTGCTCGGGGACAACGGCGGCTTGCTGCCAAAGGGGGGCGTCGGTCAAGGGGAAGCAATACAGTGAGCGCCACGGACCAGACCATGTCGGCGACAACGGTCTCCCGCCCCCGCCGCGCAGCGTCGGCCAGCGGGTGGGGCCTGCTGGCGCCTTCTTTGTCGGACTTCGCATTCATTTTCCTGATCCTGTGGCTATTCGTTCTGCCCAAGGACGGCTGGCAGATCTTACTGGGTGATGGAGACACCGGCTGGCATATCCGCGTTGGTGAGACGATTCTCGCGGCGGGCCAAGTACCATACACGGATCCGTTTTCCTTCTCAAAGCCAGAGGCTCCGTGGTACGCATGGGAGTGGCTGTCCGAGGTTATTCTCGCGCTGCTGCACCAATGGCTGGAGCTTAAGGGCGTCGTTCTGTTTGGCGCGGTCATGATCGGGCTGTTCGCCGTCATATTCCTGCGGTACACGTTTTGGCGAGGCTCCAATACGCTCGTCGCCCTGGGAGTGACGCTGCTTGTGGCGGGGGCGTCATCGGTGCACTACCTGGCCCGGCCGCATTTGTTTACGTTCGTTTTTCTGACGGTGGCTCTGTGGATGGTCGATCGGGATCGCCGGTCGCCGGGGCGGGGCATTTGGCTTCTGGTACCGCTCACGATTCTGTGGACGAACCTGCACGGAGGATTCCCGGTTTTGTTCACCTGCCTGGGCGGCGTCGTGGCGGGAACTCTTGTCGAGGGATGGTGGGAGCCGGCCGGACGGACGGCCAAATGGCGGCAAACCAAGCGATATGCGATGCTGTCGGCGGCTTGCCTGGGAGCCTCATTCGTAAATCCTTACGGCTGGCGGCTTCACCAGCATATCGTCGGGTACCTACGATCGGACTGGATC
>CAYLSS010000009.1:0-10233 GCA_964385765.1 uncultured Solibacteraceae bacterium | reverse complement strand
TGTGCAGACCAGCGCCAGCGCAAGCATCGCCCCCCACACCGGCGCGGTCGGCGGGAACGTTCGCCAGGGCTGATCGACGATCAGCGCGACTGGCAAGATCAAGACCGTGGTCGCCGAGTTCCAGTCGCCGAGCTTTCGGGCCGAAAACATCCTCCAATATGAAGCGCTGCTGTTGCTAGGGTTGATGGTTGCGGGCGTTCTGTTGATGCGGAAGAACGTGGTCGAGGCGATCTGGATTCTGGCGTGGGCTCATTTTTCGCTGGGTTCGGCCCGTCACATTCCGATCTTCGTGGTTTTCGCGGGTCCTTTGATTGCGACGGAGTTGACGCGGTGGTGGCAGGAGCAGGCCGCCCGAGCGAAGCGGAACTCGGTCATCGCGATCCTGGAGCAGTTTTCGTCGGACATCTCGGCGGGATTCCGGAGGAGCAGTCTTTGGCCGGTGGCGTTCGTAGTGTTTCTGTTGTTGAGCGGACCGCCGCTGATGCGATGGCCCGCAGACTTTCCCGACACCGAATTCCCCACCGAACTGATACGGCGAAACGCGGAGAAAATTTCGTCAGCTCGGGTGTTTGCCGAGGATGAGTGGGCTGATTATCTAATCTATCATTACTATCCCCGACAGCGTGTATTCATGGATGGGCGGACCGATTTCTACGGTCCTGAAGTAGGCGATAAGTATATCGAACTGCTCTATGGACATCCGGGGTGGGAGCAGATTCTCGCGGACTACGATTTCGATCTGATTCTGATCCCGGAAGATAAGCCGCTGGCATCGCTGCTCTTGCAGGCCGAGGAGTGGGTGGTGGCGGATCGAGATCCGACGGCACTGCTATTCATTCGAACCTCCTGAGCGCTCCGGTGGCCGGACGGCGTGGAGGCGCCCGGTTGTTTGTCCCTCAAATAAAAAACAGTCTCCGCACACTAATGGATCAGTTCTTCTCCGCCGAAGGTACTAGAGGAGATCACGGAAGATGCACACCGGCAGAACAATCCCCAAGGGCTTCGCATCGGATCGCCGGAAGCTTCGGAAACGGCGCTCGGTTTTGAGTACGGATTCGCAGGGATGGCGCCTTCCTTCCGGCGAGGAACTCGAAGAGTTTGCTCTGCAGGGAGGCATGATCGCACCGCTGATGTCACTGCGCGCTCTCGAGATGAGGGTGTCGGAAGCGGGACGGAGTTCGGAGTCCGAAACAACTCCGGCCGGAGGATGTCGGTGAGCGTGGAAATGGCTGTGGTGCTGTTGCTGGGAGCAGCGGCGGTATTCACGGACCTCAGGACGAGAAGCATACCGAACTGGATTCCAGTAAGTGCTCTTGCTGGAGGCGTGGCGTGCCAGGTGGCCGGTAAGGGTTGGGCGGGATTGCCCGCGGCCGGATTCGGTGCATTGTTGGGCTTTGGTGTCTTTCTCGTCTTCTATTTGCTTGGCGGCATGGGCGGGGGAGACGTGAAGCTCATGACGGGTTTTGGCGCGCTGCTGGGCGGCTGCCGACTACTGTCGGCAGCGCTATGGACAGCGGCTGTCGGGGGACTGATTGCGCTTGGCGCCGTGGGAGTCTGGTGGATTCGTTCGAAGCTGAACCCGAGCCAGTCGCCCAGCGAGAGGCCGAAGGCGATTCCCTACGCGCCGGCCATCGCCATCGGCGTGTTGTTGGCGCTGGTGCAAAGCAAATGAAACGAAGGCGGGTTGGCGGCCTGCCAGCATTTTGGTGGGAAGCATGGCTTCAGGAGAGTTAGGACTATGGATCGCAGGTTTTTGACTGTTCTCGGCGTCAGCTTGGTTTTCGCCCTGGTGGTCTCGGCAATTTTCTATCAAGTATCGTCTCGTTCCGGCAGCACAAGCGCCAAGGCCGAGGATTCGGACCAGCGCGACCTGGTGGTAGCCGTAAAACCGCTCGCGGTGGGGGTCACCATCAAGCCCGACGATGTCAAAGTGGTCAAGGTGCCCGACACGCAGTTCCCCGCAGGGGGGATTTCCAATGTCGAGGAAGTAATCGATCGACCGGTTGTGAACAATATTCTCGCCGACGAGCCAATCCACGAGGGGCGCCTGGCGGCCCGTGGCAGCGGAGTCGGACTGGCGCCAATTATTCCGGAGGGCATGCGGGCCGTCTCGCTGCGAGTCAACGAAGTGGTCGGTGTTGCGGGCTTCGTCTTACCCGGCATGCGTGTTGACGTTCTAGTGACCGGACGCCCGCCGAAACAAGACCAGACCGTCACCAAGACAGTCTTGCAGAACATCCTGGTTCTGTCGGCTGGTCAGACCATTGAACCGGATGCGCAGGGCAGGGCTATAAACGCTCCGACGGTAACTCTCCTGGTGACGCCACACCAGGCTGAAACCCTGACGCTGGCGGCCAATGAGGGACGGGTGCAGCTGGTCCTGCGCAACGGAAGCGATCAGGCTGTTGCCTCGACCGAAGGAACGGCCGTCGGCGAGTTGTACGGGGAAAAAGCAGCGCCATCGCCTCCACGGCGTCCAGCGCCGAGAATAGTCGCGCGAAAGGCGCCGCCCCCACCTATACCGCTCGCTCCGGCGCCGCCGCCGCCGAATGAGGTTGTAGTGATTCGCGGCACCGAGAAGACGGTGCAGGTAGTCAATGCCACCGCAGGTGGCGAATGAGGGAATCGCGATGAAAGCCCATGGCCTGATACCCAACATAGCTTTGCTTCTGCTGACCGGCGTGGTCGTCCTGACGGGTACGACCAGCGTCGAAGATCTGAAGGTGACGGTCGGCAAGAGCATTGTGATCGATTATCCAACCAATGTCGCCCGGATTTCGACGAGTAATCCGGATGTCGTGGACGCCGTCGCCGTCAGCACGCGCGAGATTCTCCTTCATGCCAAGGACCATGGGGTTGCCACGGTGGTCGTCTGGGCGAAGAATGGCGAGCGAAATTTCTACAACATCTCGGTTGAGCACAATGTGAAGCCGATCCGCCGCATTATCGAGGTGACATTCCCCAACGAATCGATCGAGGTCCAGTCGGCCGAGGACTCGGTAACGCTGACCGGTCTGGTGTCTTCTCAGGAGGTCTCTGACCGGGCAGCCGCCGTTGCCGCCTCGCTGGCCAACACGGTAGTCAACAACCTGAAGCTGATCGACACCGTCGAGAAGCAGATTCTGCTCCGGGTGAGATTTGCGGAGATGGATCGCCAGGTCGGGAAGCAATTCGCGATCAATCTGGCGTCAACCGGAGCCGCCAATACCCCCGGCGCCATCAGCACCGGGCAGTTTGGATCGGTGCGGGCCACTGAGTTGAGGGGGTCTATACCGGGCCGAATCGATGGAACCACGACCGACTTCAACATTACCGACGCTCTACAGGTCTTCGCCTTTCGACCGGATCTGAACCTGGCGGGATTCGTAGCGGCTCTCAAGACCCAGGGGCTCCTGCAGATTTTGGCAGAGCCGAATCTGGTGACATCCGCCGGAAAGGAAGCCAGCTTCCTGGTCGGCGGGGAGTTCCCGGTGCCGGTTCTTCAAGGCGGCCAGAATGCCGGTGCGGTCACCACTCAGTTCCGCGAGTTTGGTATCCGGTTGAACTTTCTACCCGAGTTGACAGAGAACGGCACGATTCGAATGTATGTGAAGCCCGAGGTATCGACCATCGACATCGCGAACTCGGTTCAGTTCAGCGGCTTCACGATCCCGGCCCTGGCCACGCGCCGAATGGAAACGAACATCGAATTGCGTGAGGGACAGAGCTTCGTGATTGCCGGTCTGCTGGATGACAGGGCCCAGGCCACCTTCAACCGGATTCCCGGCCTCGCCAGCATTCCAATTCTCGGTGAGCTCTTCAAAAGCCGGGATACCTCGAAATCGAAGAACGAATTGATCGTGATGGTGACGCCAGAAGTTGTCGAACCGCTTGACGCCGACGATCCCAAGGCGATGCCGCCGATGCCGGTGGACTTCCTCGAGCCGCTGAGCCCCGAGGACAGGATTACTTACGACGGGGATTACGAGAGGAAGTAACCCAGCCGAATAGGGTGTGAGGAAGGTAGAAGGGAAATGACAGGTCAGTCAACGGAACTCACGGCATTGTTAATTGCCCCGGACCGCGAGCTCGCCGAGCGGTTCCAGCGCAGTAACAGTGAAACCAGAGCCTTCCAGATTCTGGCCACACTCACCCAGTATCCTTCCCAGCAGACGCTCGATATTCGTCTGCGCCAGTTGAAACCGGACCTCGTGCTCGTCGATGTCGCCACGAAGCTGGACCGGGCGGCCGAACTGGTGGAGTTCGTCGCATCATTCCGGCCCGTTACGCAGGTTGTGGGTCTGCACCGGGAAAAGGACTCGGCGGCCATCGTGCGCACGCTCCGATCCGGAGCGAGCGAGTTTCTTCACGATCCTTTCGAGGCTGCCGAGCAGCGCGAAGCCATCGCCAGGATTCGTCGTCTGCGCCAGCCACAGATGTCGACCCAGAACGAAATCGGCCGCGTGATTGTGCTAGCGAGCACGAAGCCTGGGTCGGGGGCCTCGACGCTGGCGACGCAGACGGCATTCGCAATCCGCCGCAGCACCGGCGAACGGGTACTGCTGGCGGATCTCGATCTTTGCGGTGGGACGATCGCGTTCTATCTCAAGCTTCATCACGCCTCCTCGATCGCCGACGCGCTCGAGCGCGCTGATCAGATGGATCCGACGATATGGGCTTCGCTGGTTGCTCACTGCGAAGGGATCGATGTGCTGCCCGCGCCCGATGCCCCGGACAACACGCCGGTCGAGCCCAACCGACTTCACGATCTTTTGGAATTCGCGCGGATGCTCTACGGGTGGGTCATCCTCGACGCGCCGGCGATTCCGCACCGGACCACGTTGCTGGCGGTATCGGAAACCGATGAAGCCTATCTGGTTTCCACGGCCGAACTGGCCAGCCTGCATCTGACGCGACGGGCGGTCAACGCGCTGGAGCAACTCGGCTTCACCAAGGATCGTTATCACGTCCTCATCAACCGGAGCAGCCGGCGAGACGGCATCGGCAGTGGGGATATGGAGAAGGTCTTCAATTGCCCGGTTCACCAGTTATTCCCCAA
The DNA here is from genome assembly GCA_964385765.1 of uncultured Solibacteraceae bacterium. Taxonomy (GTDB): domain Bacteria; phylum Acidobacteriota; class Terriglobia; order Bryobacterales; family Bryobacteraceae; genus CAWELS01. The sequence goes on along the minus strand of CAYLSS010000009.1, from coordinate 5,195 downwards.
CGACTACTTTTCGCTTCATCGGGTGATATCGCTTGGCCAGTCTCTCCCGAGTGAATGCGAGCTGGGCCGGACCATCGACAAATTTGCGGGGCGGCTGATCACCGCGAAGAAGGAAGATACGCCTCGCGATTCCGGCGCCCTGGAGATGCAAACCACTTAGAGAAGGATCCTGAATGCTGCCGACGAGTTTAGATCAAAAGAAGCCCCAACATCTGAGCTGGGAGCAACGACTGCTGAAGAATGCCGGGCGGCCGAGGTCTGCACTGAGGCCGGAGTACCAGGAACTCAAGTTCACTTTGCACCGGAAGCTCCTCGACAAGATCAATCTCGAGGCGCTGGCGACGATTGACAATCAGCGGGTCCGCTCCGAGGTCCGCCAGGCTTTGCTGGCGCTTATCAATGAAGAGCAGACACTGCTCAGCTCGATCGAGAAGCAGCAGATCTGCGAGGAGGTTCTCGACGAAGTATTCGGTCTTGGGCCGCTGGAGCCGCTGCTGCAGGATCCGACTGTTTCCGACATTCTGGTCAACACATACAAGCAGGTATACGTAGAGCGGAGAGGCCTGCTTGAGCTGACCAATGTCAGCTTCCGGGACGACGGGCATCTGCTGCGGATCATCGACAAAATCGTGTCGCAGGTTGGCCGGCGCATCGACGAATCGACGCCGATGGTTGACGCTCGCCTCAGTGACGGCTCTCGCGTCAACGCCATCATCCCACCACTCGCCGTGGACGGTCCGCTTCTTTCCATCCGCCGTTTCGGGACGGACAAGCTGATGCCGCCGGACCTGGTGGAGAGGAAGTCAATGACCCAGGGAATGATGGATCTGCTCGAAGCGGCGGTGAAGGCGAAGCTGAACATTATCGTTGCCGGCGGTACGGGATCCGGAAAGACGACGCTGCTCAACGGTTTGTCGTTCTTCATCTCGCCGAAGGAACGGATTGTCACGATCGAGGACGCGGCCGAGCTGCAACTCAAGCAGCCGCACGTCGCCCGGCTGGAGACCCGCCCGCCGAACCTCGAAGGGCACGGCGCGGTGCGCCAGCGCGAGTTGCTGGTGAACAGCCTCCGCATGAGGCCGGACCGCATCGTGGTAGGCGAGGTCCGCGGCGAGGAAGCGACCGACATGCTGCAGGCGATGAATACGGGTCACGATGGCTCGCTTACGACGATCCACGCCAACAGCCCGCGCGATGCGGTTTCGCGGCTTGAGGTGATGATCTCACTGGCCAACGCGAACATGACGCTGAAGTCGATTCGCCAGCAGATCGCGAGTGCCGTTCACGTGTTCGTGCAGACCGCGCGTCTGAGCGACGGGACTCGCCGTGTGACCAATATCACCGAGGTGACCGGAATGGAGGGTGAGATTGTCACCCTCCAAGACATTTTTGTGTTCGAAAAACGCGGCTTGACGCCCGAAGGAAAGGTTGTGGGCCGTTACGCCGCGACCGGGATCCGGCCGAAGTTCTACGAGAAGCTGCTCGCTGCCGGCATCCGCTTGCGCCCGGACCTCTTCGACGAGGTCGTTGAAATCTGAGTGTAGGACCATGGGACTCTACATCGCCATTTTCGCTGCTATTTGGATTCTTTCCATCGCTGGTTGGTGGATGGCCTCAAACGCCTTCCGCTCGGCCGAGGCGGACAAGATGAAGAACCGGCTGATCGGAACCCAGCCCGCGAGGAAGAAGAAAGCCGCCAAGAAGGGGCCGACGCTGCTGGAGGCCGATGAGAACACGGGCCGATTCGTGCTTCGGCTGCTGCAGCGGTTCCGGTACAAGGAGCGGGCTCAGGAATTGATCGAACAGGCGGGCCTTAAGTGGAAGCCGGCCCGTCTGGCGCACGCATGCCTGGGGCTTTTCCTGCTGATGTTCTTTATCGGCTGGTATGTCCTGCCGGTTCAGTACCGGGGAATCGCCTTCCCCGTAGCTTGCGCCTGCGCGACCCTGCCGATCTTCTATCTGCTGCGGCTGCGCGCCAAGCGTCTGCATAAATTCGAAGAGCAGTTCCCGGAGAGTCTGGAATTCGTGGCGCGTTCGATGCGGGCGGGACACGCATTCTCGGTTTCGCTCGAGATGATTCATCGGGAGTTTCAGGAGCCGTTGGCGGGCGAGTTCCGGCGGACGTTCGAGGAACACAACCTTGGACTTGCTCTTGACAGCGCCCTGTTGAAGCTCTCCAAGAGAGTTCCTTCGATGGACGTGCACTTTTTCGTCTCGGCGGTTCTGCTCCAGCGACGAACGGGGGGAAACCTGGCCGAGATTCTCGAGAAGCTCGCGTCGCTAATCAGGGAGCGTTTCAAACTTCGGGGTAAGATTCGCGCCATCAGCGCGCACGGCCGCATTACGGGTTTGGCGCTGACCTGTATTCCGCTTGGTGTCGCAGTCATCATGTTCTATGTCAATCCCGATTACGTGCGGTTCTTCTTCACTGACGAGACGGGTCAGGTGATGGCAATCGGGGCAATCCTCTTGCAGGTGATGGGCTATCTGATTATCAAGAAGATCGTGTCGATCGAGGTCTAGCCATGGAAATTGTACTTACCGTTCTCATATTTCTAATGGTCGCTGTCATGGCGTCACTCATCGGCATGAAGCTGTGGGTGCGTCCGAAAGAGGCAATTGACCGTGTGACCGGAGCAGCTCTAACCGTTGAGGCCGAAGAACCGCAGACCCACCCGAGCCTGGTCTTCCAGAAGTTAGTGCAGAAGCTTGGCAACGTGCTTCCATCTTCGCCGCGCGAGGTCGGCATTGTCCGAAGGCGCTTGATCCGAGCGGGATTCCGTGGCGAGACCGCGCTCAAGGTTCTCTACGGTTCCAAGGTCTTCTTCGGTGCGCTGTTGCCAATTGTGGTCGGTTTTGCGATCGCCAACTCCAATATGGATCCGACCTATAAGTTTCTCACTGTGCTCGGCGCCGCCGCGGCTGGGTTCTTCGGGCCAAACGAGTATGTGCAATTGAGGGCGAAGAAACGCCAGAAGGAGATTCGCAAGGCGCTTCCGAATGCTCTCGATCTTATGGTGGTGTGTGTGGAATCCGGGCTGGGTCTTGACCAAGCGGTCGTGCAGGTGGCCAGCGAACTCGAGAAGTCGCACCCCGAGATCGCGGAGGAGTTCGGATTGGTGAATCTGGAGTTGAAGGCCGGAAAGCGCCGTCCCGACGCGCTCCGCAACCTGGCTGAACGAACCAATGTGGATGACTTAAAGAAGCTGGTTGCCGTGCTGATTCAGGCGGACCGTTTTGGGACGGGGATCGCCCAGAGTCTCCGGGCGCACTCGGAGTATATGCGGGTTCAGGCGCGACAGATAGCCGAGGAAAAGGCAGCCAAGCTGGGCGTGAAGCTAGTGTTTCCGATCTTTTTCTGCATTCTTCCATCTTTGTTTGTCGTGACCGTAGGGCCGGTGATCGTTCGCATCATGAGGGACCTGCTCCCGATGATGAACAACATATAGGCAGGAATGACTAAGCGTAAGTGAGTTTCGATTTCTAGTGCGAAAGGAGAAAGAACGATGGATGCTTCGATGATTCGGATCGTATGTGCGGTGCTGGCAGTTCTCTTCTTGGGGCTGATCGTACTGCGCCGTCGGAACAATGTTGACGCCGAATAAATCGGTGATGGACCGGCTGCCGGAGACGTGCCAGGAATACAAGCTGGCCGTCTTCCGGCGGCAGGGAGACTAGAAGTAGATTGCAGTATGGAGCAAGGACCTATGAAACGGAAGGCTTGGAGGTTGATCACCACCGTTGGTACGTGCGCGGCCGCGCTTGTGTTGGCCGCGAGCGCATGGGGAGCGACATTTGGGACGCCAGTCGCCATCGGGGGCCACGCCTCTGACATCGCTCTTGACGAGGCGCGAGGCGTCCTCTATATCGCCAACTTTACGGCAAATCGCGTCGACATCATGTCTTTGGCCGAGCAAAAGGTTCAGACATCGATGAGCGTTTCCCCGCAGCCGGCGTCGCTCTCTATGTCACCGGATGGCCGGTATCTGGTGGTGGTGCACTTCGGGAACTTCGAGGCGCCGGCGACGTCGAACAACTCGCTGACCGTGATCGATCTCGAGACGCGAGGAAGGCGAACGTTCTCGCTCGGCTCACCTCCGCTCGGCGTCGCTTTTGGGCGAAACCCGCGAGCGCTGGTGGTCACGAGCACGAGCTTTCTGCTGTTCGATCCGGTTTCGGGGATGATCGAGCAATTGGCGACCATCGGCGACCTTTCCGACACCACGGTCCTGCCGGTGGAACCTGCCAATTTTCCACCGAACATCATCATGACCTCGCTTAACGTGTCGGGTGATGGTCGGGTGATTTATGGTTTGACGGACACATTCGAGTTCGGCTTCGATATGAGCAGTCGCGGGCTGCGGATTCTGAACTACACGTCCTCGCCGCCGCAGGGACCGCGCGTGATGGCGGTCAACCATGACGGTTCGCGCTACCTGTCCGGCTGGGTCTTGCACGGCAGCAATATTTGGGACACAGCCCTCGGGATCTGGAACATTGCTCAGTTCCCGGATCCGGAGGGGGTGCTCGAGCAAGGCACGCACGCTATTGATGATTCGCGCGGCCTGATCTACTCGCAAGTTAAGGTCGAGGAAGAAGACAACGAGGAAACACCGGCGCCCAAGCTCCAGGTTCTCAGCGCGAAGAACCTGGCGCTAATCGAAGAGATCCTGCTGCCGGAGCATACCGCAGGCAAGAGTCTCTTGAGCTCGGACCGGTCGACGATGTACTCGATATCCGATAGCGGAGTACTAGTGCTGCCGATCGATGAACTGCACACCGCACCCAAGATCCGAACCGACCGGGAGCAGATCCTGTTCTCGAACGGTTTCTGCGACCGTTCAGTGCAGACCAAGGAATTCATCATCTATGATACCGGTGACAGCCGGGCAGACTTCTCGATCAGCGAGAACCACCCGGGGATCCAGGTGACGCCGTCCACCGGCGTTGCACCGGCCACCATCACCGTTCGAGTCGATCCCTCGGCCTTCGGCTTGCTGAGCGGGACAGCGGACGTAGAGCTGACCATCACCTCCCGCGCCGCCGTTAACGTAGTAAAGCCGATGCGGGTGCTGGTCAATGAACCGGACCCCGACCAGCGGGGTAGCATCGTCAGCGTCCCGGGCAAGCTTGTGGATATCCTCGCCGATCCGATCCGCGACAGCTTCTGTATTCTCCGTCAGGATACCAATGAG